>JAWOLP010000060.1:0-34738 GCA_033853355.1 Candidatus Micrarchaeia archaeon
CCAAGACCCTGCCATTCTCCACCTTCATCGGCCTCGAGGTCGAGGTGGTCAACTCCAGCGACCGCAAGCGCATCGGCCTCAAAGGGGCTGTCGTGGACGAGACGAAGAACCTGCTCGTGATAGAGAAAAAAGGGAAAGAGATAAAAGTCCCGAAGGCCTCGGCGACGTTCCGCTTCACGCTGGAGAGCGGGGAAAAAGCTGACGTGCGGGGGAGCGCGATAGCGTTCCGCCCGCACGAGAGGCCGAAAAAAGCCTGACTACTTGCTAGAGTTGGTGTCGTCGATGCAGATGCTCTTCATCATGCTGTCGTTGACTCCATCGCAGATGCTCGGATCCTTGATCTTGTCCGCAGCCGTTACGATGCACCAGTCCTTCACGCTCGCGTTCGGGGCTCGGTCGCACGCCGACACGCTTCCCAGTTCGCCAGCCACGTCACCGAGGCATGTCGAGTAGAACAGCGAGGCGTTCTCGAAGCCCTTTATCGGGTCGCAGCGCGAGGGATCCTTCGCGTGCTCCGCGTCGTCCAGATAGCAGCCTATCCTGCAAGTGTCCGCGAGGTTCCCGATCGTCGCGCAGTTCGTAACGCAGGCGTTGACATCGACCGCAGTTCCGCTTCCAGCCGAGCCGCTTGGAGCGGATGCTCCCGATGAGCCGGAGCCCCCGGTCGCATTCCCTGAGACGTTCGCTTGCTGGCTCCCCTGCCCCGCGCATCCCGAAAAGAGGATGGCGCCAGCCAGGAAGAGCGCGATGTATGCCTTGTTCATTCACGCACCTCGAAGTATGCTTCTAGGGCATGCTTTAAAATGCGCTCAGGGGCCGACCTTGAAGACCCTTTCGAGGGCGTAAGCCATCGAGTCGGCGAGAGCCGGGGCATCGGTATTGGCCAGCCGGTCCGCATGGACCTTCTGCGATGGGGTCAAATGCATGTCAGTGAGCGCGCCGCTGACGCTCTCATCGACCAGGCACGCAAGGCCTCTCGTGAACGCGCCCCCCTCCCCCATTCCGGCTCCTCTCGGATCCCGCGCGCTTTCGGATGGCTTTTTTTGGGTGAGCCGCCTGAAATCT
Source organism: Candidatus Micrarchaeia archaeon (assembly GCA_033853355.1). Lineage (GTDB taxonomy): Archaea > Micrarchaeota > Micrarchaeia > Anstonellales > Bilamarchaeaceae > Bilamarchaeum. The sequence continues at coordinate 1,066 of JAWOLP010000060.1, forward strand.
CCGGTCATCCGGCTCATCTCTCCACGAAATAAGCCAGCGCGTCCTCGCGGAACCCATTCACCGGCACCCGGACCGGCCTGGCGTCGGGATGGAAGTCCGTCGGGACGGGATTCACCACGACGAGGCTGACCACAGGGTCCGGCAGATGCTGGTCCTCGCCCGCGGCGCGGTCCGAGCGGGCGCTCAGCTCCTTCGCCTCCTCGCGCGAGACTGCCCTCAACCCGGATTCCATCCTCTTTCCCGGGTCCCAGAGCGGATACGCGTCCGGGGGCATGGGTTTGGCGCCCGCGAACGGCTGCTTCAGCGCTTCGGCTCCTTTTCCCTTTGCCATAGCCTGCATGCCATTCACCTCGGGAAAGCTGGCGCGTCCTGGACCGCGCGCCAGACGGTCATGCGGGAGACGCCGAACATGTCGGCAAGCTCCCTGAAGCTGTACGGCCTGCTGTAATACGCCTCGAAGAGCATCGTGAGCTTCTCTTCGTCGAGACAATTCGGCCTTCCTACGCTTCCTTCCGCTTTCTTCCTTCTCTTTCTCTTAAAATCAGATCTATCTCTCCCTCTAGCTTCAAAATCACTGGATTTCGCACCACCCTTTGTTGTCCAAAAGACGACACCCTTTGGCCATGCATTCACCTCTTCATTTTTTGACATATCGCCCCATCTGGGGGCACATATGATGTACGGCTGTGAATGTTTATAAAGCGGTGTCACAGAATGGAGAGCGGGGTGAATATCGATGGCGGCATCTTTTGTCCTCTCCGGCTTGTCGTTCATCGGCCTCGCCATCTCGCTCTACCTGCTCTACGGGCAGAAAGCCGACAAGAAGCTCGTCTGCCTCATCGGCCATGACTGCGACGAAGTGGTGAAGAGCGCGTACGGGAAGACGTTCGGCTTCGAGAACACCATCATCGGGGTCGTCTATTACGGCGGGATGCTCATCGTCTCGCTATTTTCGCTCCCCCTCCCATCCCTTCTGCTCGCCATCCCCGCCGCGCTCGCGGGGATATTCTCCGTCTATCTCATATACGTGCAGGCGTTCGTGATGAGGAAATGGTGCGACTACTGCGTCCTCTCGGCCTTCCTGAGCTGGGGGATGCTTTACGTGATTGTGGCCGGCTGACTCCGCAATCCTACCTTTCAATCTCCCGCCGGAATCCTCTTTCCATCCCGCCGAATCCCTGTTTCGCTGATAAGCGCAGCGGAGCTTCGCTCAACTATAGAATCTCCGACGAAATCCAGATCGACTTGTAGTACGATGAGAATGTCATAAAGGCTGTATTTATTTACTTTACATGCGCACGCTTGACATGGCCTGGAAGTATGGACTCATAATCGTTATGATCCTATTTCTGTCGGTCCTATTCTATTTTTCCCCTTATTCAGAAATCAGTATTGACGACTGCATCCTCCCGAAAGATGTTCCAAATCCTGCCGGTGCGCAATTGCAGCCATATTGCGGCCTTAGCATCTTGAGGGATGAACCGCCCTTCCCCTTCAGAACTGAACACTCTGCTTTCATTGAATTTTGCAGAAAAAGCATAAAAACAGTGGAACTATCATGCAACGGGAATGTCAGCAAACAAATATTGGTCCTTAATGGATTGGACTATTCCGAAGCAAATGAGTACGAATGCGTTTTCTCGATGGATGATGGCCATAAGATAATCGTGCTTCAAAAAAACCCATCCACCGAATTCAGAAACGAAGATACCCTTCGTTACGACAACCTAACTATCGGCATCTATTCTGACGGTTATCAAAACAACCGTTCTTTTGATTATGCTAAAGATTGCATCAATTTGAAGAACTACCTGGCTAGTAGTTAAGCTTGGCTTTGAGGTCTGATAAAGAGTCAGACCCAGTGTCGTGCAAAAACGATTCGTAAGTGAATATAGCATAGCCATCTGCCTTCTCTGATACCGCTGCTGCAATGTCGAAAGTTAAATCAGTGACAAGTCCTTGGGATTTTGGGTTCGCGCTTGTCCAACCTCTTAAGCATGGGACTAGTTTCTTATTCCCAAATGCCTGCCTATCGAGGCTGATCCAATGTGCAACGTCATTTGAGTCTCCGACACCAAAGAAGCTGTAGTCCATAGGCATAATTATATCCACCAATCCTGGGACGCCGTACTGCCCTACCCCTAACCTGCTGCCAGAGGAAGCAAACACGTCTGCTGATAGCGTAGTATTCGGAAATTTTGTCCTTACTTTATTTACAAAATCATCGATTGCCGATCCGTTAACGTTCCAAATCACACGTTTTGCGATGTTCTGGCCTGGTACTGATTGGCAAGGGAGTTTTTGTATCCCCTCAATCCGCGGATCACGTATACATTCCGGAGGCGTTCCTATCAACGGGATATCGACTGCTGTTTCAACTTCAGGATAGCGGATATAATCAAGGTTTATGCCGGCCAAATCCGGATAAGCCTGCATAATCTCATTCAAGACGCCTAGTTCATAAGCCACTACCTTAGCATTTGCTGGGTCTGCAAAAAGTTTGCTTGTATATGATGGGTCAAACAACGCCGCGATGTAGTCCATCGCTTTGGATATGCCGCTACCGTCTATTTCATCAAATTTCAATTTTCCAGTTACCCCTCCGAATTGTGCAGCATACGGGTCTTTGAAAACCGGAAACCATGCATGGAACTTTATGTTAGTTTTACCATATACATCTAGGCACACCTGCATCAAGCTTCCAATCGGGTCGAAGCCCGCGTCCTGGGCATCCTTCACCATACTGCTGACTTGATTGTGGTAGCCGACACTTGGATAAAGCAGCTGGCCATATGCGCCGCAGCCCGGCGCATTGCCCTGGTCATCCACTTTGAACGGGACAAAAATATCTGTCACACCACTTTTTTTCAGGTCCGCGCAAACGCCTCCGAGGGTTCCAACCGGAATTGTCTTCACGTTTGAAAGCTTGGCTGGGTCAAGTTGCCTGAGCGATTTGTCAGAACGATAATCGCCCGCGGTCAACACGTCCGGATAAAGTTGTCCCCGACACGGCCTGATGAAAACGCCTCTCCGAAGCTCTTGCTTGACGGGGTTCTCCGTGTTTCTCTCTTCGTAGCACATGTAGTGGTATGGGATGAAAGGCGGGATCCAGGAAATCGTCAGGGTCCCGTCACCGCTTTTCAGCTCGCTCACGCTCTTCCCATCGCTGTTCTCGAGCGTATCCGTGAAAATGCCCTTGTCGAGCTTGAGCACGGCCCCGTCCTCGAAAAAGAAGCTTCCGAACTCATCGACCTTCAGTTTCTGCTGTTTCCGGGGTGCGACGCCCTTCATGCACTCCTCCTGCCTGAAGCATTGGTACTGCCCTGCTATCGCGGAGGAGTCTGTCGGCTGGGAGCTTTTCACCCCGGCATATACCCCCAGCGAGATGCCGGCGGCGGCCAGTAACGCCCCGACGATCTTCTCTCGGCCCATCTCCTCCCCCCGACCCGACATTCGCCCTTCGAAAGCCAGGATTATACGCCTTTCGCGCATCTGGCTGTGGCAGGCCACTGCCTGCGAGCGGTCGCCCTGCCGGCAGGATCGCCTTTCCAACGGCGCTTCATTTTTAAAGTTTTGTATCCAAATACCCCTTACCCGTATTGTAAACGCTCCAATCCGGCATGGGACGTGCGACATTGGCACGCGACAGGCCGGTGGCAGGCGGAAACCGCCCGCATCCGTGGGTAGATCCGTCCGTCCGGTAAGGGAACGCTCAATGCAGCAGTCGGCGAGCGTCCAGCCAGCGAAGGGTGATGATTAATGGCAGAGAAATGCGACGACAAGAAATGCTTCCGTCACGGAGGCCTGAAGCTGAGGGGCGAGACCCTCAGCGGGAAAGTGGTCAGCGCCAGGAGCAGGCACACGGTCATCGTCGAGAGGGCGACGACCCAGTACTTCTCGAAGTACCGCAAGTGGGCCCGGGGCAAGTCGCACATCGCTGCCCACAACCCCGGCTGCATCAACGCCAAGGTCGGGGACATGGTCGACCTTGCGGAGACGAGGAAGCTCAGCAAGACCAAGGCCTGGACCGTAATAGGGCTCTCTGCGAAAGGTGAATGAACATGAAAGGACTGACAAGCACGATAACCAAAACCCTGACGACCGGTACGCTGATGACATGCACCGACAACAGCGGCGCCAAGGTGGTCTACATCATAAGCGCACTACGCTACAAAGGCACCCGCGGGCGGGGGCCTCAAGTCGGCATCGGTGATGTCGTGATCGCTTCGGTGAGAAAGGGAAAGCCCGACATGGTCAAGAAGGTTGTCAAGGCGCTCATAGTGCGGCAGAAGAAGGAATTCCGCAGGGCCAACGGCCTGAGGGTGTTCTTCGAGGACAACGCCGCGGTCCTGATCAACGACGACATGCTCCCGGTGGGGACCGAGATCAAGGGGGTCGTGGCCAGGGAGGTCGCGGAGAGGTTCCCGAAAGTGGCGGCGATATCAGCGGGGGTTGTCTGAATGAAATCCGATACCGAGAGGAAGCTCTATCACAGCGAGAAGCTCCACAAGAGGAAGAACCGCATGCGCTCGCACCTCTCCAAGGAGCTGCGCAGCAAGCTCAAGAGCAAGAAGAGGGCGGTCTCGATCCGCAAGGGCGACACCGTCAGGATCATGCGAGGCCCGCACAAGGGCAAGGAAGGCAAGGTGGCCGACGTGAACGTCGTCCGCAGGAAGGTCTTCCTCGAAGGGATAACGGTCAAGAACGCGCGCGGCAGGGAGCTGCCGGTGCCCCTGGAGGCATCGAACCTCCTGCTCGTGGCGCTGGAATCCACCGCCGAGCGCAAGGAGATATTCAGCGATGAGGCGTTCAGGCGGAAGGAGCCCCCCAAGAAGGAGGCCCCGAAAGCCGAGCCGGTGCACGAGGGCCACGCCCATGCGGAGCACAAGGCGCCCGAGGCGGCCCGCAAGGAACCCGCTCCGGCAGCGCAGCACGCCAAGCCGGCTGAACATCAGCACGAGCACAAGGCCCACGAGGGCCAAAGACAGCAGGAGGCCCCCAAGGGGAACGTGAACAAATCCGCTCACAGCAGGTGAAACACTTATGGCCAAAAGAGGAGGAACCAAGCATCTGAAGAGGATCGCGGCCCCGAAGGCCGTGCCGGTGCACGACCGGAAAGAGCGCAAATGGATGATCAGGCACGCGCCGGGGCCGCACGCGAAGAAATACTCGGTGCCGCTCGGCGTGCTCGTCAGGGACGTGCTGAAGATCGCCACCACCTTGCGCGAAGTGCGCCAGATACTCGTCGGTCGCATGTGCGAGATCGACGGGAGGCCCAGGACGGAAGAGAAATTCCCGGTCGGGCTGATGGACGTGGTCTCGTTCCCCAAGGCGGGGAAATACTACCGGATGATGGTCGACGAGAAGGGCCGCATGGTCCCTAGGGAGATAACCAAGGAGGAGTCGGCCACCAAGCTCGTCCGTGTGGTCAAGAAGCACACCATCCCGGGCGGAAAGCTGAGCGTCATGTTCCACGACGGCAAGAACATGATCGCGGACAACCATCTGCGGGTGGGGGACAGCGCCCTCATAACGCTGCCGGTGGCCAAGCTCAAGAGCCACCTCAAGAGGGAGAAGGGCGCGCGCTGCCTGGTCGTCGAAGGGAAGCACGCGGGCAAGCTCGTGAAGCTCAAGGAGATCATCGAGAGGAAGGGAGGGATGCCCTCCGAGGCTCTCGTCCAGGACAAGTCCGAGGAGTTCATCACGGTCGCAAAATACCTGTTCGTGGTGGACGAGGGTTTCAAGTCAGGGTGAACTAGATGAGCGACAATCCTATGCGCCAGATAGTAATCGAGAAGGTCACGGTGAACATCGGTGTCGGCCAGCCCGGCGACAAGCTCGAGCAGGCCAAGACGCTCCTGGGCAGGCTCGCCGAGAGCCGCAAGCCCGTGGAGACCCACGCGAGGAAGAGGGACCCGGTCTTCAAGCTCAGGAAGGGCCTGCCGATCGGGGCCAAGGTGACCCTCCGCGGCCCGGACGCCAAGGCCTTCCTCGACCGCGCGCTCACCGCCAAGAGGCGCCTGCTCAAGATCAGCAACTTCGACAAGCAGGGCAACTTCGCCTTCGGCGTCCACGAGTACATCGACTTCCCCGGGGCGAAATACGACCCGGCCATAGCGATGTTCGGTTTCGATGTCTGCGTCTCGCTCTGCAGGAAGGGCAGGCGCATCTCGCTCCGGAAGCTCAAGCCCTCTAGCGTGGGCAAAAGCCACAGGGTGACCAAGGAGGAAGCGATGGAATTCGCCAAGAGCTCCCTCAACGTGAGGCTCGAGTGATGTTTATGAAGCTGACAATGGAAGAAAGATATCGGGGAAAAGGGAAGCGCGTTTGCCGCAACTGCGGGAACTCCAGGGCCCTGATCCGGAAGTATCGGCTCCTCGTCTGCAGGAGATGCTTCAGGGAGATGGCCGAAAGCATAGGCTTCCGCAAATACGGAGGTTGATTCCATGACTGACTACCTTGCAGATGCCCTCAACACGATAAAGACACACGAGACGGTCGGGCAGAACACGTGCACGGTCCGCAGGACCAAGCTGATCGCCGAGATACTCAAGGTGCTCAAGGAGCACAAGTACCTCCTGGACTACAAGACCATCGAGGACGGCCGAGGCGGCTGGTTCGAGGTGCAGCTCGACGGCAGGATAAACGACTGCGGCGTGATAAAGCCCAGGATGCCTGTCAAGAGGAACGAGTGGTCCAAGAAGGAGCAGGAGTTCATCCCGGGCTTCGGGGTCGGCCTCCTCATCGTGTCCACGCCGGGCGGGATAATGACGAACTCGGACGCTGAGAAGAAGCGCGTCGGCGGCAGGCTGCTTGCCTACGTGTATTAGGTGTTGCTCATGGAGATACCACAAGGCATAAACGTTCGCGTGGACGGCCGGAAGGTCGTGGTCAAGGGGCCCCAGGGCGAAGTCCAGAAGACGCTCGCCAAGGGCACTTCCGTCAAGGTGAGCGGCAGCTCCCTCGAGGTCGAGTCGGCCGACAAAGCCATAAGCGGGACCTCGGAGGCCTTGATCCGCGGAATGATCGAGGGCGCTTCGAAGGGCTACACCCGGAACATGAAGCTCCTGCATGCGCACTTCCCGATCTCGATAGAGGTCAAGGGCAGCGAGATAACGATCAAGAACTTCTTGGGCGAGAAGATGCCGCGCAAGACTGTCCTGGTCGGGAACACCAAGGTCCAGGCGAAGGGCCAGGCGGTGACGATAAGCGGCCCGGACAAGGAAGCCGTCGGCCAGACGCTGGCGAACATCCGGACTGCCATGCGGATAAAGGACAAGGACGGCCGCGTGTTCCAGGACGGCATATACGACGCCGAGTGATGTTCACAAGAGGTCATGCATATGGAAAAGAAGAAAAAACCGAAGTTCAACGTCCCGAACCTGGGATTCTTCAAGAGCGTGAAGGGCAGGTGGAGGAAGCCGCGCGGGACGCACAACAAGAAGCGCATGAAGTTCAAGTTCATGGGCGCCTCGCCGAAGGTCGGATACAGGAACGAGGCAGGCTCCCGCGGCATGCACTCGAGCGGCATGAAGGAGGTCCTCGTGCACAATGCGGACCAGCTCGAGGGGCTCAAGGACGTCGTCGTGCGCGTGGGATCCGGCGTGGGCGCGAAGAAGCGCAAGGCCATCGCGGAGAAGGCGAAGACCATGAAGCTCCGCCTCGTCAACATCCCTATGGACGGCAACGCCGAGAAGCGGTTCGCCTCGAAGGCGGCAGTGGCCAAGAACAACTGAAGGTGTTTTGAATGACGATCGCAACTGTACGCAGGCTCGCGGCGGACATCATGAACGTCGGCGAGAACAAGGTGAGGATAAAGCCCGACGAGATCAAGGAGGCCGAGGGCGCGCTGACAAGGGCTGACGTCAAGAGCCTGATCGAGAAGGGCATAGTCAGCAAGGCGAAGCCGAGAGGCCGCGACAGCACCGGCAGGACCGGCCGCAGGGGGCACGGACGCAGGCGCGGCACCCCGGTGGACTCCAAGGAGGTCTGGATGGACAAGATCCGCTCCCAGAGGCGGATGCTGAGGATGCTCATATCGAGCGGCGCGGTCAAGAAGGACCAGAAGCGTCCGCTCTACTACAAGATAAAGAGCGGGATCTTCAGGAACAAGAGGGCGATGCTCCTCTACCTGAAAGACAACAAGCTCGTGGCGCCGGATTACGAGGTGCCCAAAATCCAGTACCAGAAGCCGGTGCACAAGGGCCGCCATTCGGCCGCGAAGCCGGGAAAGGGGCCGGAAATGAAGGGCGAGAAGAGGGCCCCGGAAGCCAAGGCCCAGCCGTCCGCGAGGGCGGCGGAGCAGAGGCACGAGCAGCCCAGGCACGAGGCCCCGAGGCACGAGGCGCACAAGAGCGAAGGGGCTCAAAAGAAAGGTGAAAGCAAATGACAAGAGCGGATGGTCCGAGTTTCAAGATCTACTTCAGGCGCAGGAGGGAAGGGAAGACGAACTTCGCCAAGAGGCTGGCTCTCGTCAAGAGCGGCAAGACCAGGATGGTCGTCCGCAGGAGCAACAGCAACATCCTCGTGCAGTTCATCGACTTCGACCCCAAGGGGGACAAGACCCTGCTCACGGTGAGCGGCACGCACCTGGCGAAGCAATACAAGTGGCCGTCCAAGAGGAACGTCTGGACCGCCTATCTCGCCGGGCTGATGGCCGGCAAGCTCGCGCAGAAGAAGGGCGTCAAGGACTTCGTGCTCGACATGGGCATGTACATACCCTCCAAGGGGTCTGTGATATTCGCGGCGCAGAAAGGCGCCTCGGACTCGGGCCTGAAGACGCCCTACGACAAGGACAAGGTGCCGGGCCAGAAGATCGACAACCCGCCGGACAAGTACAAGGGCATGTTCAACGAGGTCAAGAGCAAGATAATCGCTGGGTGAGACACTTATGGCTGAGAAGATAAGGACAGTCGACAAGGAATCCTGGGCGCCGCGCACCGGCGTGGGCCTCAAGGTGAAGGGCGGCGAGATAACCACCCTCGAGGAAGTGCTCGATTCGGGCAAGCCGATACTCGAGCCCGAGATCGTGGACGTCCTCCTGCCGGACATGGAGTCCGAGACGCTCCAGATAAAGACGACCCAGAGGGTCACGGACTCGGGCAAGAGGGTCAAGTTCCGCGTCGTCGCCGTCATAGGCGACCGGAAAGGGCACGTCGGCCTTGGCGTCGGCAAGAGCGACGAGCTCAAGCCCGCCATGGATTACGCCATCCGCGACGCCAAGAAGCACATGATCGCGATAAAGACCGGATGCGGCAGCTGGGAGTGCAAGTGCTCCATGCAGCACTCGGTCATATCGAAGACCGTCGGCAAGGAGGGGAGCACGATCGTGTTCCTCAAGCCGGCCCCCCGCGGGCTCGGCCTCGCCGCGAACGACGTCGTGAAGAAAGTGCTCTCGATGGCCGGCGTCAAGGACGTGTGGAGCCAGGCGCAGGGCGGCAAGAACGTCTATAACATGGCTGTCGCCACCATGAAGGCGCTGGACAACCTTAATACGCTCAAGCCGAGGGCTGAATGAGGCGGTTGATCATGAAATTCGCTGCTGTACGCATAAGGGGCGTGCGCGATGTCGCGCCCAGGATAAGGAAGACGATGGAGCTGCTGCGGCTCGAGAGGCCGAACAACTGCGTCCTAGTGGAGGACACGAAGCAGAACGTCGGGATGCTCGAGCACGCCAAGGACTACCTGACGTACGGGCCGGTCGACGAGGAGACGATCCTGCGCCTGCTCAAGAGGCGCGGGATGAAGGGCAGCTCCAAGCTCGGCGCCGTGCTGAAGGACGAGGAGCTCAAGAAGGCCGCGAAGGAGATCTTCGGCGGCAAGAAGACCGCCGAGTACGCCAACCCGGTCTTCAGGATGAGGCCTCCCTCGAAGGGCTACCGCGACATCAAGGTGAGGTACCCCAAAGGGGAGCTCGGCAGGAGGGACTCCATGTCCGCGCTGCTGAAGCGGATGATGTGAGGGCTGGATGATTATGAGCACGCGAAAAGGCAAGCAGAAGAAAGGATACCTGGGCCACCGGAGCCACGGCCGCGGCAACGTCAAGAACCGCAGGGGCAGCGGCAACCGGGGCGGCCACGGCATGGCCGGCATAGACAAGCACAAATGGAGCTGGGCGGTGAAGCACCCCAAGGAGCACGACATCTACTTCGGCAAGCACGGGTTCGTGCGGCCGAACTCGAAGGATGTGAGAGTCGCCCACCTCTACGACATCAACCAGAAGGCGGTGCTCAACAAGCTCGAGAAGGTGTCGGGGAAATACCACTTCGACTTCGAGGGCAAGATCCTCGCGACAGGCGCGGTCACAGTCCCGCTCGTCATAAGGGCCGAGTCGTGGAGCAAGAACGTGGAGAAGAAGCTCGGCGCGGCCGGCGGCTCGATCTCCAAGCTGGAGAAGGCCAAGGCCTCCTGAGCCTGCCCAACGTTTATAAGCGTAACCGTGAATTACTGGGTAGCTCATTGATTGGTGGTACTCCTGGCAGTGATAGACATTTTGCATAAGTTGGCCGGCTATCTCCCCGAGATAAAGGCGCCGGCCAAGCCCTTGGGCACCAAGGACCGCCTCATCTGGACCGGCATCGCCCTCCTCCTGTACTTCATGATGTACGAGACGACGGTCTTCGGCGCCCAGCAGCTGCCGGGAGGCATCGACTTCCTCCAGACGATAACCGCCTCCAGGCTCGGCAGCCTGCTCACCACGGGCATCGGCCCCATCGTCCTCGCCAGCATATTCCTGCAGCTCTTCGTCGGCGCCGGCATACTCACCCTGGACCTCAAGGACACCAAGCAGAGGGCGAAATTCCTCGAGGCCCAGAAGATCCTGGCCATCATACTCGCGCTCGTCGAGGCCGCGATCTTCGTCGTTTTCACCCACCTGGTGCCGGTCTCCCCGCTCTTCCCCTCGCTGGGCGAGCAGGTGATAACCGCGGCCAACGGCACCCAGACGGTCTACGCCCCGTACACCATGGCCCTCGTCGTCCTGCAGATCACCCTCGGTTCGGTGTTCGTCCTCTTCCTTGACGAGCTCGTCACCAAATACGGCCTCGGCAGCGGCATCAGCCTGTTCATCGCGGCCGGCGTCTCGCTGACGGTCTTCGTCGGCCTGGTCTCGCTCGTGTTCGGGCCGGCCGGCTTCATATCGATAATGAGCGAGGGCGGCGCCGAAGCCCTGCCCAACGGCCTCCTCGAGCTGCTGCCATTCGGCTTCACGATCCTCGTGTTCCTGGTGGTAGCGTACGCCGAGTCGGTCAAGGTCGAGATCCCCATCGCCTTCGAGCGCGTGCGCGGGGTCGTCCCCAACCTGCCCCTCAAGTTCTTCTACGTGTCCAACATACCAGTCATATTCGCGAGCGCGCTCATCATCAACATGCAGCTCTTCTCGGGCGGGCTCCTCACCGGCCAATACTGGGTCAAGGACCCGGCTACGAACGCCATGAACCCGGCGACGGCTTACCAGCAGCTGTACGCGACCGGCACGTACGACTTCAACCGCGACGGCATAATGCCGCTCATCGGCTACACCGATTCCCAGGGCAGGCTCGTGGACGGCATCCTCTACATGTTCACCCCCGTGTCGGGCATAGGCGTGTCCACGGTGGAGCATTTCACCCAGCTGACGACCGCATCCACGCCGATTTTCAAGGTACCCCAGTGGGTGCACGCCATACTCTACGTGCTGGCCCTGGCCGCCGTCTCGGTCATCTTCGGCCTCTTCTGGGTCGAGACGGCCAACATGGACGCCAAAAGCGTCGCACAGCAGCTGACCGATTCGGGGCTCCAGATACCTGGCTTCAGGCGCGACCCGAGGATGCTCGAGACGATACTCAACAAGCACATCTTCCCGCTCACGGTCATGGGGTCGGTGTGCGTCGGCCTCCTGGCAGGCATCGCGGACCTCACCGGCGCCCTGGGCACGGGGACGGGCATCCTGCTGACGGTAGGCATACTCCATAAGATGTACGAGCAGCTCGAGCAGATGAACGCGTTCGAGCTCTATCCGAGCATTAACAAGCTACTTGGCGGTTAGATGCCGAAAGTGTACCTAGAGACGTACGGCTGCACGCTCAACCAGGCCGACAGCGACATCCTTCGCGCGCTGCTCGGCTCGGCCGGCTACGAGATCGTGGAAAACGAGGCCGAGAGCGACGTCGTCGTCCTCAACACCTGCACCGTCAAGGGCGCCACCGAGAACAAGATCCTCGAGCGGATGCGGCGGCTCGGCAAGGCCGGCAAGAAATTCGTCGTCGCCGGCTGCATGACCGCCAACGAGAGGAAGATCCGCAAGGCCGCACCGCTCTCGCCCATCCTGGGCACCTCCTCCCTGAAATCCATCGCTGGCGCCGTGGAGGACTCCCTCGCCGGCCGCGCATCGGTCCACAAGGCCTTCGAGAGCAAGGACGGCCTCCCGAAACTCCTCACGGCCCCGATATGCCGCATACCCATAAACGACGGGTGCGTCTCTTCATGCCATTTCTGCCAGACCAAGCTCGCCAGGCCATACCTGCGGAGCTACTCGCCCAAGACGGTGGTAAAGTGGATACACGAGAGCGTGCGGGGCGGCGCGAGGGAGATCCAGCTGACGAGCATGGATTCGGGCGCATACGGCAAGGACATCCGGACCGACCTGGTCTCCCTTATGGGGTCGATAGGGTCTGACGACAGCGATTCCCGTCCCGCGGCCCCTTTCCTCGTCCGCCTCGGGATGATCAACCCGGACCACGCCAAGAGGATGCTCAGCGGCATCATTGGGGCCCTCAAAGGACCCAGATTCTACAAATTCATCCACGTGCCTGTCCAGAGCGGCAGCGAGAAGGTCTGCGCGGAGATGAACCGCGACCACACCGTCCGGGATTTCCTCGATATCGTATCCGGGGTGAGGAAAGAGATCCCGGATGCGACGATAGCGACGGACATCATCGTAGGATACCCCACCGAGACCGAGGACGATTTCATGCAGACCATGGAGCTGCTGAAGGAGGCCGAGCCTGACATCACGAACGTCTCGAGATTCAGCCCGCGCCCTGGCACGAAGGCCAAGGAGATGGAGCAGCTCCCGAACGAGGTCATCAAGCGCAGGAGCGGGGAATGCGCCGCCCTGGTGAAGGAGATCGGCGCGAAGAGGCGGAAGGCGCTCATCGGCCGGACGGTCCGGGTGCTGGTCACGGAGAAGGGGCCGGATTTCAAGGGCCGGGACATCGACTACCACCAGGTGGTCGTGAAGGATTTCGAAGGGAAGCTGGGAGAGTTCGTCGACGTCAGGATCACCGGAGCCAACCACGGCTCCCTCTTCTCGAAAGCGGATGACGATAACAACCGAGGTGCATGAAATGATAATAGCGTTGGGAGTGCCAGGAGCAGGGAAGACGACCGTCCTCAAAGGACTGAAGACCGACTACAAGGTCGTGAACTACGGCGACCTTATGCTCGAGATCGAGAAGAAGGAGTTCGGGATCAAGGACCGGGACGAGATGCGCAAGCTGCCGATAGAGAAGCAGAAGCTGGCGCAGAAGCTCGTGGCGGAGGCGCTCGCGAAGATGCATGGCAAGGTCATCCTGGACACCCACTGCTCGGTCGCCACGCCCTCCGGCTACTATCCCGGCCTCCCCTTCGAGTTCCTCAGGCTCTGGAAGGTGGATGCCCTCGTCTATTTCACCGCGAGCGTCGACGAGCTCACCTCAAGGAGGCAGAACGACCCCACCAGGAAGCGCGACGTGGACGACATAGCCCTCCACGACGAGATGAACAAGGGCTTCCTCGCGGCCTATTCGGCCTTCACCGGCGCTCCGGCCGTCGTGATCTACAACCACAACGGCAGGCTGGATGAAGCTGTGGCGAAGTTCGAGAAGCTGCTGAAGTGACCTGGCATCTCGCGGCTTCCTTCAGTGGTTGAAATCTGTATACTTTTGTGTATACTTTTAAAGACAACGGTCCATCGATTAAAACAGGCAGGGGATTGTCGCCTGCCTGAGAAACGGATCCGATGAGCTCGTTGGCTGTTGAGTCGCCTATTCCGGCACACTCCGGAGGAAGTTCCGGTGTTTTCAGGTCAAGAAACTGCTTCGAGGAGGGGCCAGTCCGCAAGACTGAGCCAGGCATCGATGTCACAAGGCTGCTGGTGGTGGGCACCATGCGTTCGGCCGACGGGACTTTCGTCCAGAGAAGCCGAAGGACGCGTGATCACCTCATCACCCACTATCACAGCCCTCTCAAAGGGCTGGAGGCGCAGTCAGAGCTCATCAGGGAGATAAGGACGCTCTACAAGCTGGATGAAGTCCTCGGCCAGGCATACGAAGACGCCGTCCGAGGCGTCGCCCGCGGCCGCGCCTCCTGCGGGGCGCAAGGACGGTCCTGCAGGCGCGAAGGGAGATACGCTTCCCTGTCCATGCTCAGGCCGGAGCTCAAACTGAACAATGCGGTTTACCTGGACGAGGGGCTTCCGAATCTCTGGCGGATGGAGCTCCTGGTCGAGAATGACGAGCTTTTCAACGCTGCCATCTACGGCAACCTTGCGTTTTTCGCGAACGCCTTCCTTGAGCAGGTGAACCATTCCGGAGGATCGGCGACTTGCCAGGAGCCGGAATTGGAGCTAAGCGCCGCCTCGGGCCCGAAAAACAAGATCGTCGGAAATCCGGTCACAAGAGTCGAGATCACGGCTGGAGAGGGAGACCGCCATTGCAGAGGGACAGTCTTCCTGAAAACCTGCTCTATAGAGCCAGACCTGTTCGCATCGAGGCTGCTTGCTGGCAGCGGCGTCTTCTTGCCGCAGATGAGGAGCGTCTCGTACACGATGCCCGATGAGCGGGAGGGGCAATACGGCCTCATCCTCGATGCTTCCAGCGGTCCCGGCGGCGGAACGGCCTTCCCGATAAGCAGGCTCGACAGCCTGGACCGGGACGCGGCAGCGTACGTGAAACTCAGGCTGGGCGACATATCGAAAGCGCTCGGCCATGCGTTCGAGATCTGCAGGCTACGGGGCATCCAGGACCGGCACCCCCTGAACACGTGGCTCAAGATATCCGAATCGGGGGATATCAGCATCGCGTTGATAGATCTTGACATTGTCGGGTGCTATCCCTTAGACCTGATCAGATACCAGATGGAATACGCGGCACGGCTATCGTCTATCGCCAACTGCCTGCTCTCCTCGGAGATAACGGGCGCAAGCGATGAAGAGGGCAGAATCGATACGCTGAGGGCGCTTGCCCGGCCGTTCCTTGAAGGCGCTAGGGAAGCGTACCTGGCCGACCGGAGGAGGGATGCCAACATCGCCGAGGAATTCGACATCTACGACGGCAGGCCGGTCGGGATATTCTGCAGGGAGGACAACCTCCGCTATTTCCCCCGCACGGAGGAGGGACCGGTCACATACAACGCCTTGAACGGTCCCGGCCGCCAGCGGATGATCGCGGGCGGGCCCAACAGCGGCAGGTTCAGGTTCGATGCCGGCATGGCCTGGGAATTCGGCTATTCCGCGCAGAGGGCAATCAGGCCGGACGATTTCTGGAGGGCCGCTCTTTCGATGGCTGAAGGCTATACGATCCGTTCGATAGTATACTGAATTTAAACCCTATTCAGCAATTCTTCCCCGATACTCATGCTTGACATTAAGCTGATCAGGGAGAACCCGGGAGCGGTCGAGGAATCGCTGCGCAGGAGGCACTACACCGAGGAAGCCCACGCCACCCTGGCCAAGATAAAGGAGCTGGATTCGCAGTGGCGCGCGATCAAGAAGGAGGAGGAGGAGCTCCGCGCCGAGCGCAACAGGCTGAGCCTGGCCATCAACGCGAAGAAGAAGGCCGGGGAGGGCGCCGGAGCCGAGATCGCCCGCTCCGGGGAGATCGCCAAGAGGATAAAGGACATATCGGTCGAGACCGCCACCCTCGAGGAGCAGACCAACACCTACCTGATGCTCCTGCCCAACATACCGGACGCCTCGGTCGCGGTCGGCCATGACGCCACCTGCAACCCCGAGGTCAGGAAGTGGGGCGAGCCCCGCAAAGGCTCCAAGGACGTGCTCTCGCATTACGACATCGCACAGAAAGGCGGGCTGATAGACTTCGAGCGCGGGGTGAAGCTCGCGCACCACCGCTTCACCGTGCTCTACGGCCAGGTGGCCAAGCTCGAGCGGGCCCTCGTCAGCTTCATGCTCTCTGTTCATACCTCGCGGGGCTACACCGAGGTCGCGCCGCCCTACATGGTCAACACGAAGACCATGACCGGGACGGGCCAGCTGCCGAAATTCAAGGAGGAGCTCTACCGCTGCGCCGATGACGACCTCTGGCTCATACCGACGGCCGAGGTGCCGGTCACCAACCTCTACTCCGGCGAGGTGCTCGAGGAGAAGGACCTTCCGCTCAAGTTCGCGGCATATACGCCATGCTTCCGCAGGGAGGCCGGGGCTTACGGCAAGGACATAAAGGGCCTCATCCGCCAGCACCAGTTCAACAAGGTGGAGCTGGTGAAATTCGCGCACCCGCAGGGCAGCTTCCAGGAGCTGGAAGCGCTCACCAAGGACGCCGAGCGGATACTCGAGCTCCTCGAGCTGCCATACCGCGTCATAGAGCTCTGCACCGGCGACATGGGCTTCTCGAGCGCCAAGACATACGACATCGAGGTGTGGATCCCCTCGCAGGACTGCTACCGCGAGATATCCTCATGCTCGAACTGCACCGACTTCCAGGCGCGGCGGGCGCAGATAAAGTTCCGGGGGCAGAAGGGCCTCGAATACGTCCACACCCTCAACGGCAGCGGGCTTGCCGTCGGAAGGACGCTGATCGCGGTCTTGGAGAACTTCCAGGAAGACAAGAGGACCGTCGTCGTCCCTAAGCCGCTCCGCGATTTCATGGGCTGCGAGACGATCGAGTTCTAGGCGGTCGCCGCCTGCTTCGGCCGCTCGGGGGCTTGCCGGGCGAGGGCCTTCTCGGGGATCCTGCCGAACGCGGCGACCTTGGCGGCGCCGTAGGGATCCACGTTCTTGATGTTGGTCTCGAGGGTCGCGAAGCCGGGATGCCCGCTCTCCTTGAGCGCTTTCATGTCGGGGATGAAACCCCTGCTCTCGAGGTCTGCTTTCCTCTCCCCGAACGAGCAGTGCCCCTCCAGGAACTCGTCCCGGTTCTCCGGGGGGATCTGCAGGAACTCCCTGCCTATCTGCACGATGTAACGGAGCATCCGGTAATTCGTTATTATGTCGTTGCGGTCCATCCCCTCGCACAGCTTCTTCTCGTCGCCGTCCGAGCAGTTGAAGAGGGACTGGAACTGGATGTAGCTGGTCTTGTCGATGTTGAGATGGAGGAGTATCTCGGCGATGAACGCCGGATGCTTGAATATCGTGGTGTACCAGTCGCCGACGACCAGGACGCCGTCCTCGCGCATCCCCTGCCTGACCGTGTCGAGGTAGGTCGGGAAGATCATGTGGTGGAACACGGCGCTGGAATAGACGAGGTCGAATTCCCCCGGCCTCATCCTGCCGATGAAATCGTGGTCGGTGCCTCCTATGGTGGTGATCCTCGGGGCCCGGACCTTCTGCTTGATGCGGTGGTCCTTGAGGTTCCTCACCGCGTTCCAGACGTTCTCCTCCGAGGGCTCGATCAGCACGAACTGGCATCTCTCGGCAAGCTGGTATGCGTTCTGGTTGCACATCGCGTCCAGGACCGCGGCTGTCGTCTCCCCGTCGCCGGCCCCTATGTCCAGGAGGGTGAACTGCCTCGCGGTGTCCCGATCCGCCATGCTGAGGAGGATCTCGACGGTCATCTCCCCGACGTGGTTGTTGAGGTCGGAGTTGTCCACCGGGAAGCCCGCGTCCCTTGTGGCTTTCTTGATGGCCTCGAGCGTCACCTTCGCCGCCCGCCCCCAGCAGCTGAAATAGTTCCCTAACGATTCCCTCTCTATCTCGGGCCGGTTCTCGTCAGTGAGCTCTATCCCGAAATTCGGCAGGTAATGGGACGAGATCTTGAGCAGGCTCCCCATCGGGTAGCTCAGCCCGCCCGTGAGCTCATGAAGCATATTGTCGAGAGCCCTGATATCCCCCATGCTCCGGACCGACAGCACGCTCATCCTCTCACCCGACCCTCCTCCCTTTCAGGGCCATTATGACCGACGCGCGGTCTGCGACAGGGGCCATCGTCACGGGATTCTCGTGGAGCTTGGCCCCCCGGAACGCCTTCCTTATCCGGTCAGGGTCCGTTATCAGGCCGCTATCCTCCATCGTCCTGAGCCTCCCCTCGGTCGTATCATAAGCGCCTATGACGTAATGCCTCGATTTCATGGCGAGCATCTTTGGCGAGGCGAGTATCTCCTTGTTGACGTTCACCCAGTACTTCTGGTGCTCCTCCACCGACCGCTTCTCCGCCGCGGTCATGGCGGGTTTCGTCCCTTCGCCTATGAAGGCGCCGAACATCTTCCTGAAGAGGTTCAGCCTCCAGCTGTCGACTCCCATGCTCTGGAGCAGCTCGCATATGATGAGGGGATGGGCCGATAGGCTGGAATGCCAGTCCCCGGATATCAGGACGCCTTTCTTCGCCAGCACCCCCTGCACCTTCCCGAGGGTGTCCCCGAGGAAAGGCTTCTTGTGGAGGTGGCAGAGGGAGAGTATGATGTCGTATTTCGCCGTCGTCGCGTCGAGGAACTCGTCGTCGTTCTGCTGCGCGACCGCCACCGAGGCCGGCCGGTACTGGCCCAGCTTCGAGCTGGCGATGTCCAGCCGGTTCTGCAGGTAATCCACCAGCATGAAATTCGTCCTCGCCAGTATGCCGGCTTTCTTCGGGTCGGCGAAGAGCGACGAGGCGACGTTGATGCTCATCTGGCCGTAATCGGAGGCCAGCTCGCATATGTTGAAAGTCCTCTCCCCGTCATCCAGGGCCGTGAGGACCTCCACCGAGAAATGGGCCATGACCCGCATCATGCTCCTCTCCGTCATCGTGCTCCATATCTCGGCCTCCATGCTCTCGATGGTGCTGTCCCTGCCGATCTCCTCGTAATCCTTCTTCCTGAACCGGTCTCCCTCCTTCCTGATGAGCTCCCGGTTCCCCTCGGTGATCCCTATCCCCCATCTGGCGAAATTCCCTTCGCTGAGCCTGGTGAGGCTGCCGGTCCTCACCGGAAGGCCCTTCGTGATCTCCCAGAAATCCCTGTCGAACTGCATTATCTCGTCGAAATCTGTGAGCAGAGGCTTCTCGGATTGCAGCGTGTAGATAAGCCCCTCCTTGGGCTTCCCCCCATCCCCAGGTTTGTCCATATTATCACTTTTTTTATTATATTACCATCAACTTATAAATGCAGGCTAAGGAAAAGATGTGAAATCCACGCGCTCCGGAGGCAGGATCTGTTTTTCCGCATACGAGGCTCCGGCCCCAGTCCCCGGCTAAGACCGTGCCTGCACCTTCCCCATGGCCACGACGGTGGCGAGATCCACGTTCCGCAGGCGGTTGATGTTCCTCGACATCCTGGCGAAGCCCCTGTGCTTCGCCCGCAGCTCGTCGATGTCGACCTCGAAGCCGTTCTCCCGATACTGGGCTATCCGCTCGGCGAGCGACTCGTGCGACTCGAGTATGCACAGGAGCGACCTTCCGCTGGGGCCGCTCAGCTCTTCGGCGAGCCTCTGCTCGAAGGCGAGCATCAGCCGGTTCGACTCGCGCTCCTCCTCGGGCAGGGCGTTGAAGAGCCTCCCGTAATCGCCCTTCCTGATATTGAACAGCATCTCGAAGCCCCTGACCCTGCCGTAGTTCGCGCCGAGGGCATTGAGTATCGGGACCATGAAAGCAGGGTGCGACCAGATCGTCGTATGCCAGTCGCCGACGATCATCACCCCGTCGGGGGCCAGCTTCCGGTTGAGCTGCGAGAGGTAATCCGGGAAAGTCATATGGTGGAGGACGGCGGTCGAGACGGCCATGTCGTAGAACCCGTCAGGGACCCTCTCGAGGTAGTTCTGGAGGGTCGTCGCGAACGTCCCACCGACCATCGCCCTCTGCTCTATCTTCTTCTTCGCCTCGGAGAGCGCGTCCTCCGACACATCTAGGAGGTCGAAGCAGAGGTTCGACACTATCCTGCGGTCGGTTCCGACCGCCTTCATCGCGTTCAGGACGGCCAGGGACGTGGCGCCGTCGCCGGCACCTATGTCGAGTATCCTGTAGGTCCCCGGCTTCTGCGCCCCCCTGAAAGTCCCCTCGATGACATCGACCGCCTTGCCGGCCACGGTCTCGTTGAGGTTCCTGTTGTTGAAGCCGATGCCGGCCCTGGTGGTGGCGGTGTTGATCGCCTGATGGAACCTCGGGCCGCTGCGCTTCCATTCGTCGAGATAGCTCTCCAGCGACCTGCGCTCTATGGCCGCCTTCGTCTCTTCGTTGACTGCCACCCCCCAGTTCCGCAGGTACTGGCCGGCGATGCGGCAGACGGAGCCGGGGACCATCCTCAGCCCCTTGAATATCCCGCCGATCGTGTCGTCGAGCTCTTCAACGGCCTCGAAGGTCTCCCTCATCTCCATCCCGTTCAACCTCCGGAGGGCCTCTTCATGGCCACCGTGACGAGGCACGAGTCGGTGGCGTCCCTGATGCTCACCGGGATCGCGTGCGGAAGCCTCGCCTTCGGGAACGCCTGCTTGATCTTCTCGGTGTCGGTCTCGAAGCCCGCTCCGTCGGGGCCGAGCATCTCGGCCAGCTGCCTGCTCGAGATGAACGCGCCAATGATGCGGACTTTCGAGTTCCCGCGGTATCCCATCCCGCCTATCTCCCAGTCCAGCTCCTGCCAGTAGTTGATATGGTCCTCCACCCCCGACTTCTCGAGCCTGGTCATCCTCTGGCTCGGCGCTGCCATGTGCGGGCCCATCAACTCGTCGAATTGGTTGAGCCGTGCCGGGTCGATGCCGAGCCTCTCGAGGGTCTCATATACCGCCATGGGGCTGTGGCAGAGCCTCGAGTGCCAGTCCCCGGAGACGAGGACGCCCCCGTCCGAGAGTTTCGCCTTCAGCTTGGAGAGGTAGGCTGCGAGGAATGGCTTCTTGTGGAAGTGCGAGAGGGCGACCATGAAATCGAAACCGCCATCTGGCCCATCGAGGAACGCGTCGTCGTCCCAGGGATGCGGCACGATCCGGGCCTTGAAGCCGCTGAGGTTGAGCTCGGCCTGCATTATCTTGTGGTAATTGTCGATAAGGTGGAACTCCGTCCTGGCCAGGAGCGCCTCGCTCTCAGGCTCCTCCTGCATGGCGGTCGCGATGGCGGAGCACAGCTTCCCGGCGCCGCTCGCTATGCTGGCTATCCTAAGGACTCTCTTGCCGTCATCCTTGGCCATTGCCATCTCGCGCACCAGCCTCGAGATGATGTCAGCCATGCCGTCCATCTCGTTCCTTACGAGCGTCTTCTTGAGCCAGTGGAGGGCGTCGCGGTCCGACCTGCCGGTCTTCCCTTCTTCGGCATCCATCTCGTAGAACGTGGCCGAGAGGGCCTCCAGGTCGGCCCGGTTGCTCTCGTCGACGCAGATGCCCCAGTCCGGATACGCTATCTCTGGGAGCCTCAGGATGCTGCCGATGCGTATCGGCCTTGTGAGCCCCTCCGTCACCTCGCGCAATCTCTTGTCGAATTCGATGATGTCGCAGACCGCCCTCAGCCCGCCCTCCGCCCTCTCAGGAGGGGCAGCGGCCACGGCTTCGTCGTCGTTTTTGCCTTCTCCACCCATATGGAGGGCTTTGGCTACAAGTGTTTATAAAATATGCCATTTTCCACCTGAAAATACCATTATTCCACCATATCCACCTCGGAGCGGGAACGGATTAAAACCCTAAGGCGGGAAACCTGTCCATGGCCGAAGGCGCTAGGGAGGAGCTTTTCCGCAGCAAGGACGGCTCAATACGCTATACCACCGACGGGAGCTTCGTCTACGCCGAGAAGGGCGGCGCTGAGGTGCGGCTGGACATGTTCGACCGGCATTACTACAAGCTGAGGCCGTACAACGGCGTCCTCATACTCGAGATCGACGGGCTCCGGATGCAGCTAGTCCGCGATTTCGAGACCCCCCTCGATTACGCCCGGGAGGTGGTGAAGGGACTCTCGATCCCGGAGAAAGGCCGGTTCGCCGTGCTCGACACCTGCATGGGCCTCGGCTACACGGCCATCGAGGCCGCCAGGAAGCCTTCGGTCGAAGCGGTGGCGACGTGCGAGGTCTCGGAGGCGGTGATCACACTCGCCAGATGGAACCCCCTCAGCGATCCGCTTTTCGAGAAAGGCGGCAAGATCACGGTCATGGGCGGCAGCGCCGCCGAGCTTGTCAAGGGCTTCGCCCCGTCCATGTTCTCCTTCGTCATACATGACCCTCCCCGTTTCTCGCACGCTCCCGAGCTATACTCGTCGGCCTTCTACGCCGAGCTTTGGCGGGTCTGCAGGAAAGGGGCCAGGATCTTCCATTATGTCGGCTCGCCCGGCAGGGGAAAGGGCCGCTCGATAGAGCGCGAGGTCGGGAAACGCCTCGCCGCGGCCGGCTTCAGGAGGCTTCGCTTCGAGCGGCGGCTCCAGGGGATATTCGCCGAGAAATGACCTCATGGCGTCGGGCCCTGACGCGGGAAGGGGCTCGCGGCCGGCGCAGAAAGGATAAAAACCGATACCCCCAAATCCGACTCCATGCGAAGACTGATGGTCCTGGAGGCGCCCCTGGTCCGCGTGCGCCCCGCTTTCGCCGGCAGGGCGATCCTGGCCGAAGGGCTCACCCGCGATTGCATCGGCGGCTTCAGCGGCCTCGACAGCCCGCTCCAGGCCGATAGGGCCCTCACGATACGGAAGCTGGCGCTCCTCTGCCTCGTGCGCTTCGAGGAGCCCCGCTTCGATCCAAGGCCGACGATAAGCCTGCTCGACCACCTCGCCCGCTTCTCGCCAGACGACGGCACCCGCAAGGAGTGCATGGAAGCCCTCGCCATCCTCGGCCAGCGGGAGCGGCTCGAATCCCTCACGTTCGAGCCGGGGAGCGAGGGGAGCCGGCGCCACCGCGACGGCCTGCTCAGCCGCTTATTCCCCCAACGGCAACCGTGATGAATGCCCGCCCCCAATCCTCCCGATTCCCCGGCGATAATCGTAAGAAACGTCTCCGAGACTCGCACCGGCGCGGGCGCCGTCGTGCATGCCCTCAAGGGAGCGAGCTCCAGCATGATCGATGGCGGGGTATCCGGCCTCCTCGGGCCGGACGGCACCGGCAAGACGACCCTCGTAAGCATCTCTCCGGCATAATCACCCCGGATTCCTGCTCCTCCCCGGAACGCAGGCCTTCGAGCTGCTAAAACCCAGCCTCGGCCCGGGGGCACCCGACATCCTCGTGCTGGTCTCGACGACCGCGCTCTGGCTCGCCGCAGGATACCACTTCAGCGGCTGGATGTAGGACCGGGCGCGCAGGCAGGGGAAGCTGGCGAGGCTCGGCTGAGCTCCTGCGGATCGCAGTGCAGCAGGAAGATCATCATCACGGAGTCTATCCGTTCCATCGCCGCGAGCACGGCCGCGGCGTCCTTCCGTCCCATCCGCCGCCGCCTGAGAAGGCCAGCGATCTCGCCGAAGACCGCGCTTATCCTGCGCAAGGCTAGGCGGGTGTTGAGGTCGTCGTCCATGGCCCCCTCGAACCCCTCCAGCAGCTTCCGGGCGAGCGCCTCCCCCCTCCTCCCGTCTCCTCCTCCCCGCAGGCGCCTGAGGCATCCGAGCACCCTGCGCACCTCCAGGCAGCCGAGGATCCTCGTCTCGAAATCCTTCTGGGTGAAATCGAGCCGGTTGCGGTACCTCTCCGATATGAGGTAGTACCTGAGGCAGGTGGGCGGCACCCCCATCTTCTCGAGGTGGCTCACGTAGAGTACGTTCCCGACCCTCTTGGACATCTTCCTCTTGCCTATCGTGAGGTGCCTCGCGTGCAGCCAGAAGTCAGCGAACCGCTTCCCGGTCGCGCCCTCGCTCTGGGCGATCTCGTTCTCGTGGTGCGGGTAGATGTTGTCGCTGCCGCCGCAATGGATGTCGAGCGTAGCCCCCAGCTCGCTGATGGCGATCGCGCTGCACTCGATGTGCCAGCCCGGCCTGCCCTTCCCGAAGGGGCTGTCCCACCAGACTTTCCCATCGCCCCTCGTCCAGCGTTTCCAGAGCCGGAAATCGTACAATCCCTCCCTCGAGTAGTCGTCCTTGCGCGCGATCCCCAGGTAGCGCCGGTCTTTCAGGTGGGCTAGCGCGCCGTAGCCCTTGAACTTCCGCACGTCGAAATAGACGCCGTCCCTTTCGTCCTTCGTCAATCCCCTGCCGGAGAGGGCGGAGATGAGCCCTATCATCTGCGGGACATAGTCCGAGGCTTTCGCCACGACGTCCGGCCGCACCATGCGCAGCTTGTCGAAGTCCCTGAAGAACGAGGATACCTTCGCCTTCTGCTGCCTCTCGAGGCTCACGCCCGCCTTCCGCGCCGCCTCGATGGCCTTGTCCTCGACGTCGGTTATGTTCATCACCCGCCGCACGCGGTATCCCCTGAACCGGAGGTAGCGGACGAGCACGTCCTCGAAGAGATAAGTCCTGAAATTGCCGATGTGCGAGTATTCATAGACAGACGGGCCGCACGTGTATATCCGGACGGCCTTCCCCCCTGGAGGACGGAACTCCCTCTTCCTCCTGCTGAGGGTGTCGTGGAACCTCATGGCTTGACCTCCCGGCCAGTTGTTAAATAATTTGCGGGCGGTAGCTTCCCATGGCAATAGCAGAACTCGCTACGGACCCGAGAACCGCCCTGAAGGGCAAGGAAGCGGCCGTCGTGGTCTTCTTCGCCAGCTGGTGCGGCGATTGCAGGCGGTCCTTGGAATATGAGAAGGGACTATCGGAGGAATTCGGGAAAGTCGGCTTCTTCCGCATGGACGCCGAGGAACATGAGGGCATCGCGGACGCCTACGGGGTCGAGCGGTTTCCGACCTATGTCTTCTTCAGGAAAGGGAAGCCCCTCAAGGGCAGCCTGGTCGAGCCGGTCGCCGAGGGCGAGGCCCGCAACTGGCTGGAGATGAAGCTGAGACAGAGAAGATGATCCAAGGTGGAAGAGAAAAAAAGAAGGGAGGTTCAAAAGGAACCGTAGGTTCCTTTTACTCCTGAACAGGTCTCATTCCCCGACAACCTCCGGTTCCATTCAAATCAAAAGAACTGGAGGGTCAAAGGGAACCAGAAGGTTCCCTTTACTCCATGAAGAACTCCGGCGTCGGCGGCTCGGGCCTCTCGCCTTTCCTCTCCCTTATCTGCCGCACGACCTTCGCCACGAGCTCCTTGGGCATGTTGGCGTATCCGGCGTACTCCTGGTACCAGATCGCCCTCCCCTGGGTGGCGCCGCGGACCTCGTTCGCGAACCCGAACATCTCGGCGACGGGCATGATCGTGGTGATGGCGGCGTTCTCGCCCTCCTGCTCCATGTTGATGAGGGTGCCCCTCCTCCCGTTGGTCATGGTGATGACGTTGCCTGCGTATTCCTGCAGCGTGTTGATCAGGACCTTCTGCCTCGGCTCGAGCAGGGTGACCCCCGCTATCAGCATCGCCGCGTATATCGGCCGCTTTATCGCCGGGATCATCTGCGCCGGGCCGCGGTGGATGTTGTCCTCGTGGAGGGTCGCATCGACCAGCCTGACCTTGACCCCGCTCATCTTCTCCTTGGCGAGCGGTCCCTGGTCCAGGGCCTCCTCGAATCCCTGGACGAGGAGCTCTTCGCACTCGTGGAGGTTCTGGATGCCCTTGGTGTCGTTTATGAACACGCTGGCGTTGTGGATGTCGTAGATGCTCCGCGCGTCCTCGCGGTCCATGCCGAGCTCCACCAGCTTCTCCCATACTTCCCTGCCCTTGGGCCTCCCTTCCTTGACGGTGCCGTCTTCGATGGCCTTTATGATCTCGGGCTCGAGAGGCTCGACCGTCACCTTCAGCCGGTTGTGCTTGTTCGGCGATTTCCCTTCCACGACCGGCGACTTGCCGAGCAGGGCCTCGCGGTAGACGACTATGGGCGGGGAGGTGATGATGGGTATCTTCCTCTCGACCTGTATCTTGTATTCTATTATCTCCAGGTGCAGCTCGCCGTTGCCGCTCACCAGGTGCTCTCCCGTCTCCTGGTTGAGGTGTATCTTTATCGTGGGGTCCTCTTTCGATATCGCGCGGAGGGCATCGATCAGCTTGGGCAGGTCTTTCTGCTCCTTGACCTCGAGCGACTTCGTTATGACCGGCTCCGAGTAGTGCTTAATCTGCTCGAACGGCTCGATCACGTCGGCTGAGATGGTCTCCCCGACATACACGTCCTTGAGCCCCACGAGGGCTCCGATGTTGCCCGCGATTATCTTATTGGCCGCCACGCGGTCAGGCCCCATGTAGATGCCGACCTGCTGGACCCTCGCGTATTCCTTCTTCGAGTGCAGGTAGAGGTTGGCGCCTTTCTCGACCGAACCTGAGAACAGCCGGAGGACGGCGACTTCGCCTGCATGCTCGTCGTAGGCGACGCCGAAGCATACCCCGATGGGCTTGGCATTGGGGTCGCAGGTTGTCATCGACTTGCCCGCCTCGCTGTTGAGGTCCCCGTTCCTCCAGAGGACCGGGATGCGGTACGGCTGCGCGGTCCTGGGGTTCGGGAGGTGCTTCACGATCATCTCCAGCATGACCTCGTCGAGCGGACTCCGTTCGACGAGCCACTTGTGGTCGCCCTGGACGCACTTATCATAGATGTCCTTGAAGCCGATGTTGAACTTCTTCATGGATGTGAAGGACAGCGCCCACTTGTTGTACGCGGTGCCGAAGGCGACGTTGCCCTTGTCGACCTTGATCAGCCATGCGTCTTTCTTGTCTTCCGGCGCGTTGGCCTCGATGATCTTGTTGACCTGGGTGATTATCTTGATGAACCTCTGCTGCATCTGCGCGGCATCGAACTTGAGCTCGTTGATCAGGCGGTCTATCTTGTTGATGAACAGGACCGGCTTGGCCCTCTCCTTGAGCGCCTGCCTCAGGTTGGTCTCGGTCTGCGGCATGACCCCCTCGACGCTGTCTATGACGAGGCAGACGCCGTCGACCGCGCGCATGGCGCGGACCACGTGGAAGCCGAAGTCGACGTGCCCGGGAGTGTCGATGAGGTTGATCAGGTAGTCCTGCCCCTCGTAGGCGAAGCCGAGGGAGATGTTCGCGGACTTTATCGTGATGCCCCTCGCCGCCTCCTGCTCGTCGTAGTCCATGACCCTCTGCTGGCCCGCCAGCTCCTTGCTTATGAGGCCGGCCCTCGCCACCAGGCTGTCGGTCAGCGTGGTCTTGCCGTGGTCGACGTGCGCGATGATAGCGACGTTGCGGACGTTCTCGACGTTGTTCATCAGCTTCTGGACTTCCTCAACAACAAATTCCTTTCGTGCCATTGGATACACCTGACTCAATCAGACTAAATGCAAAGAATACTCTCCAGAATTGAGGTAACTCTTTGAGGTTACTCTATTGCAAAAGTAATATAAAGATAGGGATATGGCGCCGCCACCGGGGTGAATAGGAGCGGGCTGCGGCTGCCGGCGCCTCACCGCTTCTTTTTCTTCTCAGGCTCGAATTCCAGCGCCGCTGAATTGATGCAGTACCGCAATCCTGTCGGCTTCGGGCCGTCGTCGAAGACATGGCCCAGGTGGCCGCCGCACCTGCTGCACACCACCTCCACCCTCTTCATCCCGTAGCTGTCATCCTCCTTCTCGGCCACGCTCTTCCGCCCGGCCGGCTCGTAGAAGCTCGGCCAGCCGGTGCCAGAATCGAACTTAGTGTCCGAGGAGAAGAGCTCGGCCCCGCAGCCGGCGCAGCGGTATGTGCCCTTCCCATGGCTGTTCCAGTATCTGCCGCTGAAGGCCGGCTCGGTCCCCTTCTCGCGAAGGATGCGGTACTGCTCCGGCGTCAGCTTCCTCTTCCACCCGTCCTCCGCGTCCATGGCCCCCATCTGCCCCGCTGCCCTTATAATCCTTAGCCCCAAATCCCCGCGGAACCGCGGTGCTGCCGTCAAGCTTATTAAACGGACCGTCCGGTAATCTAACCGATGGGTGATCAAAAAGTTTCAGGGTCCCGAGGCTCCAGTCCGTCTCTTGGAGCGCTAGCCGTGCGCAGGGCGGAGCCGCCGGAGACCGACGAGCCTTTCTCGGCGCCCACCCGGCAGCCGGTCCGCGCCTGCGGCGCCGGCGAGAGGCCCTTCCAGTCAAGGTCCCCCTCCCAGTTCCCTTCTACCGTCCCCCTCCTGGAGGAGCTCGCCGCGGGCGCGCCGCCGCGCCCGAAGAGCGGCACGCGCGTCGCATGCATAGGCGATCGGAGCTTCGACGAAGGACCGAAGAGGGAAGCCCTGCGGGAGATAACCGGGAGGCTGGCCGACTACGACCTACGCAAGGAAGAGCATGAGAGGTGGATGCGCCAGGCCCTCTCCTCGCTGGATCCGGTCTCGAGGAACAACCTGATATACAAGCTGTTCGCGCCGCATTACGACCGGCACATGGAGATCCATGAGCGGTCGATACGGTTCCTCCTCCGCCAGCTGGTCGAGCTGGAGCGCTCCGCGTTCCCGGCCGGCCCCCTCATCGGCGGGAATGCGCTCGAGATGAGCTGCGGGACCGGCACCGTGGTCAAGCTCGTCTGCGAGGCGGTCGGCCCGGAGCGCGCCTCTGCCATGCGCTTCATCGCCAACGACATCTCGGAGGACATGAAATCCGTCGCCCGCGAGAAGCTCGGATCGGTCCTGGCCGCGGTCGAGTTCACCTCTGAGGACATATCGAGGCCGTCTTTCGCGCGCGACTCCTTCGACACGATACTGCTCGCACAGACCGTCCACCTCCTCACCGACCCGGATGTCGTCGCCCAGGAGAGGGCCAGCAACTACATGCACATCGACTCGGAGCGGCACCTGGAGGCCAAGAGCGGCGTGATCAGCGCGGCATGGGACAGCCTCGCGACCGGAGGGCTCTTCGTCATCATCGACGAGTGGCCCGCCCTGCTCTCCGACCGGGGAGGGCCGCTCGGCGCAGGCTTCGCCTACCTGTTCAACGACGGACTGCGCGCCGTCGACCTCGACATCCTGCAGAGCTCGGTCATGCAGCAGCTCGGGGGGGCCAGGTTCGTCGCGCAGCTCAAGGTGCCGATAGACTCGAAGCACCACATGCACCTGCTGGCCTACCGGAAGGAGCAGGCGAGGCCCAACAGCAGGATTCCCCCGTCCCCGGTGTTCAACGCCTTCCGCCAGGAGGCGTCGGATCGCGTGGCCGGCGCTTTCCGGGCCATCGATCCGGCTTTCATCGAGGGCATGCAGCCGACGGACGGCAGCTCGCCGTGGGTGGACCTCCACCCGATCAATGACGGGGAGCTGGTCGTGCGGCCTGGGATGGGGGTAGAAGCGGGCCTCGAGAGCGCGCGCTGCATAATCCTGGACCGCTGCATGCACGGGCTCGAGACGTACGACCGCTTCGACCTCGTGTCGGACGCGGTCCGCTCGCTCGCCGTCGGCGGGTCGCTGATAATAATCGACGAATGGAACCCGCCGGAAGGCATCCCCCGGCCGATGCGTCTCGACTCGCTCTCCGCGTCGCTGATGCTGAAATACCGCAAGAACATGGTGTTCGCCGGCTCGGTCCGAGTGCCGATACACGAGGGCTTCTCGAGCGGCATGTACGGCTTCGAGTACCGGAAGGTCATCTGAACCCCACTTCCGGCCGACCAGAACCCTCTTATTCCTTCCTTGGGACGCCCGCTTGCGGCAAACCTTTAAGAGGGTTGTTATCCTCTTCTTGGTTGCAGTTCTTGGCGGAGGGATACAGATGAAACTCGATAAGATACTCATGATGATCGGCCTCCTGGCCGTCCTCGTGATGGCAGGATGCGCCCAGCAGGGCCCTACCCAGAGCCCGCCGACCGGCACGTCCCAGCCCGGAGGCGCGTATGGGGGAGGCACCGGAGGAGCCGGCGCGACGGGAGGCAGCGGCCTGGCCGTCTTCACGATAGCGGACAAGGCGGCCGACCTCGGGAACATCACCAGCATCAAGCTGACGGTCGACAGCGTCCAGGCGCATGGCACCGGCGGTTGGGTCACACTGTCTTCCACGCCGATGACCTTCGACCTGCTGCAGCTGAAGGCGTCGAGCGTCCAGGCGCTCCTGGCTGAAGCCAACCTCACCAGCGGCTCATACGACCAGGTGAGGCTGGAAGTGTCGAGCGTGACCGTGACGGACTCGTCCGGGACGCACGATGCCAAGCTGCCTTCGGGCGACCTTAAGATCGTCGGAGGATTCAACGTCTCCGCGAACTCGACCTCGGTCGCCATGTTCGACTTCCTCGCAGACCACTCGCTGCACGTGACAGGGAACGGCAAGTACATACTCGCCCCGGTCGTGCACCTCCAGACCAAGGAGGGAGCGACGGTGGACGCGAGCGATGCGAACGACGTGAAGGTCAGCGGAGGGAAAGTCGATACCGATACGCAGGTCGGCATGGACGAGAACGGCACCGTCGGTGTCGGAGTATCCATACCAGCTGACGCGGACGTCGAGATCGACAACTCGGGCGCGATACATGTCGGCCCAGGAGCGGTAGGGAGCAACATGTCCGGCAACGGCAGGGTCGTGGTGGGGGTCAAGGACAAGACCGCCAACATGAGCTCGGTCAGCAGCGTCAACGTGACGATATCCAGCGTGTCGGCGCAGAGCGCAGGCGGCTGGACGACCCTCACGTCGACGCCCATGACCTTCGACCTCCTGAAGCTGAACGCGAACGGGAGCGAAGCCCTTCTGGCCGACGTCAACGTCACGAGCGGCACCTACGAGCAGATACGGCTCGAGATATCGAGCGTGACCGTGACGGACGCCAACGGGACGCACGTGGCGAAGCTGCCATCGGGCGACCTGAGGCTGATCGGCCCGCTCGTGGTGAACGCGAACTCCACCTCGACGGTGACGTTCGACTTCCTCGCCAACGAGTCGCTGCACGTGACGGGCAACGGCGAATACATCCTCGCCCCGGTGGTGCACCTGACCACGACTGAGAACTCCACCGTCGAAGTGGACCAGAACGGCAGTGTCCACTCGAGCGCCGGGAAAGTCGATGCCGACGTCAAGGAAGGCATGGACGAGAACGGGACCGTCGGTGTCGGGGTCGAGATACCAGCCGATGCGGACGTCTCTGTCGACGGCAGCGGGCACATCAGCGTGGGCCAAGGCAATCCGCACGTGCCGCCCCTGAACGTCACCCCGAACGTGAGCATCACCTCGGGCTACTGACCTTTTATTTTTTTTCTCATCTTTTTTTGCTCATGGAACCTCCGGCCCGGACCATGAAGAACGCGGAGATCGCCCGCATCCTCTATGCGATCGCCGAGTTCCTGGACCTGGAGGGGGTCGCGTTCAAGCCGCGCGCTTACGAGAAGGCTGCCCGCTCGGTCGAGTCGCTGCCGACGGAGCTTTCGGAGATGTACGCGGGCGGCGGCCTCGCATCCCTTGAGGAGATACCCGGCGTCGGGGCGCACATAGCCGCGAAGATCGAGGAGCTCCTCAAGACCGGCAGCCTCGCCTATTACGAGGATCTCAAGAAGAGGATCCCCGTGGACGTGGAAGGGCTCATGGGCGTGCCGGGCCTGGGGCCCAAAAGGATAATGCTGCTCTACCAGAAGCTCGGCGTGAAGGATGTCGCCGGCCTGGAGGAAGCCGCGAAGGAGCACCGGATACGGGCCATTCGGGGCCTGGGTCCTGGAGTGGAAGCGAACATCCTAAAAGGGGTTGAGATCGTCGAGGGAAGCAAAGGGCGCTTCCTATACGGCGAGATCGAGCCGTTGGCCGAAGGGATCCGCTCGAGGCTGGGGAAGCTCCGCTCCGTAGGCCATGTGGAGATAGCCGGAAGCTACCGCAGGCGCAAGGAGACCGTAGGCGACCTCGACATCCTCGTGACGTCGACCGATCCGCAGGAGGTCATGAGGTCCTTCACGACCATGAAGGAGGTCGGATCTGTGGTCTCCAAGGGGACGACCAGATCGACCGTCCGGCTCTCCGCCGGCATCAACGTCGACCTGCGCGTGGTCGCGGAATCCGAGTTCGGGAGCGCCCTCCAGTACTTCACCGGCAGCAAGGACCACGGCGTCGCCACGCGGAGGATCGCGAACTCCAAGGGGCTCACCCTCAGCGAATACGGCCTCTTTCGGATCAAGGGGCGCAAGCGCGTCGCCGGCGAAAGCGAGGAGGGGATCTACTCGGCGCTGAAGATGCAGTACATCGAGCCGGAGATGCGCGAGAACACAGGGGAGGTCGAGGCGGCGCTCAAGATGTCCCTTCCGGATCTGGTCCGGCAGGAGGACGTGCGGGGCGACCTGCAGACGCAGACGGACTGGAGCGACGGCATGGACTCCCTCGAGGGCATGGTCGAGGCGGCCGCCAGACTGGGATACGAATTCATCGCGATCACCGACCACGGGGGGTCGTTCCTGAAGGTGGCGCACGCCCTGGACGAGAAGCGGCTGGAGAGGCAGTCGGAGGAGATCGACCGGCTGAGCAAGAAGCATCCGATACGGATACTCAAGGGGGCCGAGGTCGACATACTCAAGGACGGCACCCTGGCGCTCTCCAGGAAGGCGGTCGAGAGCCTCGATTTCGTCCTGGCGGCCGTCCATGGATCGTTCAAGATGCCGGAGGCCCAGATGACGAAGAGGATCGTCAGCGCGCTGGAAACCTACCCCATCAATGCGCTCGCCCACCCGACCGGGCGGGTGATAAACAAGAGGGAGCCGTACGCGGTCCACATGGACGAGCTTTTCAGGGCCGCGAAGGCCACGGGGACGTTCCTCGAGATAGACGGCTTCCCGGAGCGCCTGGACCTCAAGGACGCCCACATCAAGGCCGCGAAGGCCGCCGGCTGCCGATTCACTCTTTCCACCGACGCGCACGCCCGGAGCCATCTCGCCTACATGAAATACGCGGTCTTCCAGGCCCGCCGGGGATGGCTCGAGGCCAAGGACGTCCTGAACACCTACGGCGTCAAGAAGCTCGAGAAAGAGCTGGCCAAAAGAAGATGACTCAGCGCCAGCCGAGCGCATCCTCTATCCCGATCTTGATGAAATCGTTCAGGACGAGCGCGACAAGGAAGGCGTAGCCTATCACGAAAGCTGTGACCTGGATAGGGAGCGGCGAGATGCCCAGGGCGCCGAAGGTCGCGATGAAGACCGCGACGGCCATATCGACGAGGATGGCGCCGAGGAATATGAAGCTCGGGACGGTCTCCCAGAAGTGACCCCTTTCCCTCACCACGAAGACCGAGAACATCGCGAAGAAGAACAATATCTCGAAGGTGAACGTGTGGAGAGTGGCATCGGCGGCCATCACCCCGAACAGGCGGTCGCCGAGGTACAGGAGCGCGAAAGCCTCCGCCACCATTATCAGCCCGAGCACGATCGACACCTTCACCAGGGGCCGTATCCTCCAGACATCCGGCTTCTTCGACATCGTCACATTGTCCGTGGAAAGCGACAGCTTGACGAAATCGGTCATGAATATCATGAGCAGGACCGCGGATGAGGAGACTATGAACCTGCCGGTTATGATGAAGGCCAGGACGATGAAGACGGTCTTCAGGACGGTCCTGGTAATCTTGTTCAGTATCCAGGTGTTTATCCGCCTGAACATCAGCCTGCCCGTCTTTATCGGCTCGACTATGTTCGTCAGGCCCTCCTCGGTCAGGACCACGCTGGCCGCTCCCTT
>JAWOLP010000061.1:0-12569 GCA_033853355.1 Candidatus Micrarchaeia archaeon
GATCTTCAATGGCTTCTCATATAGGGCTATGTCCATTCTCGACCACACCCTTCATCTTGCTGAATTCGCTGAGCTTCGCAAGCGGTTTCTTGACCTTAATCCTTTGTTTGGCGAATTTATAAAAGAGGAGCTTGAGGAAGATGAGGAACTCCCTTTTCTTGACGCCCCTCGCATCGAACTCCTTCTCCACCTTCTGTATCGTCTTGAAGGACGCTATGAAATACGACAGCTCGATTGAGTTGTCGCCGTTCCATCCCTTTATCTCCTCGTACATCAGCATCCTTATCATGCCGAGCTCCGCCCGCAGCCTCTTGGCGTCGGCGTCGTTCCCCTCCACCCCGCAGCTGACCGTCCGCAGGGCGTGCGCGAGCTGCTCCCAGTCGGCGTCCGCCATGCTGTCCTTTATGCTGCGGGGAGGATTCATGGGGTTATGATGAGTAGATAAAAATTATATAGATTCTTTCATGCGTCGTCGTGTTTTAGTTGATGGTTGATTGCCTTCACGCTTTCTGGGTCCGTCCGGTTTTTCTCGCCTTAGAGACGGCCCAGCCGATACAGAAAAAGACCAGATATGCAATAGTCAACGAGAGGAACACAACTATCAAATCAGTAATCGGCTGGTTGTTCTCCGCATAATATATGATGACCAAGAAAACGTCGTTTATGAGCATCCCTACCGATTCCATTTTCACGGCTTCTGCGAATCCGACGGCCTTCGGCGCGTTCCAGCCTTCCCATATCCCCCAAGCGACCGGAACTGCGAACAGCAGAGCGACGAATACCGGATTCTGGGACGAGGGCGTGACGCGGAAGACGTATGCGATCGTGAAGAGGTAGGCGAAAAATATCACGAAACGCAGACAAAAGCCCAAAATCCTTTCCGGTAAGCCGCGCCTATCCCGTTTGCCCTGGAACATCCAAACCCCAGTCAATGTGCTTATGGACAAGAGTTCTTATACACCGCAGCCTCAGGAAGTTTGCGCGCTTTAACTGAAGTCGAACTTAAGGAAAGCGCAGAGAAAAAGGATAGCCCCGAGCGGATTCGAACCGCTGTCAAGAGGTCCAGAGCCTCCTATCCTTGACCGTTTTCCAACGCCTTCTCTCGCCCTTTTTGGGCGCTTTGGGAAAAGGCGCACTAGACGACGGGGCTAGAGGATAGAGGTTATTCTAGTCATCGCAAATAAATAAAAACAGACCTCCCGCGGCTCAGGAAGGAAGGCGCCGGCTTTTGGCGCGGATTAAAAACAATGCGGGAGAAGTGACTGCATGAAGCTCACACCGAAGGGCATGCGGGACATCGGCCCGGAGGACATGTTCGTGCGCGAGGAGGTGATCGAGAGGATACGCTCGATCTTCCGCTCGTACGGATACCGCCCCCTGGAGACCCCCGCAATGGAATACCTCGACACCCTACGCGCGAAGGCCGGCGCGGAGGTGGACAAGCAGATCTTCGTGATAGACGGCGGCGAGTACGGCCTGCGGTTCGACCTCACGGTCCCGCTCGCGCGCTTCGCATCCTCGACCGACGCACCCAAGCCGTTCAAGCGCTACGCGATAGACGTGGTCTGGCGGAAGGAGGAGCCCCAGCGCGGGCGGTTCCGGGAATTCTACCAGGCGGACGTGGACATAATCGGGAGCGCCTCCATGCGCTGCGAGGCGGAGCTCCTATCGATCGCGAGAGACGTCTGCCTCTCCTTCGGCTTCAGCGAGCCGAAGGTAATGGTCAACAGCAGGAGGATACTCGACGGCATCGCGGCGAAGATCGGGCTAGTAGGCGAGGAGAAGGCCGAGGTGTTCCGGGTCCTGGACAAGCTCGACAAGATAGGGGAGGCCGAAGTGGAGAAGCTGCTCTACGAGATAATCGGCAACCGCGCCAAGGAGCTGCTCGAAATCATCCGCTCCAAGGGCGACAACCAGGCGAAGCTCGCGCTCGCATCGCGCTACAGCGAGGAAGGGGCGAAGGAGATAGGGGAAATCCTCTCCCTCTGCGATTTCCCGGTCGAGTTC
This sequence comes from Candidatus Micrarchaeia archaeon, assembly GCA_033853355.1. Taxonomy (GTDB): domain Archaea; phylum Micrarchaeota; class Micrarchaeia; order Anstonellales; family Bilamarchaeaceae; genus Bilamarchaeum. The sequence goes on from JAWOLP010000061.1 coordinate 2,008, forward strand.
GACCTGTTCCTCGTGCGCGGGCTGGGATACTACACCGGGCCCGTGTACGAGATAAAGCTCAGCGAGGGGATCGGCACGGTCATAGCGGGGGGGCGCTACGACAGCCTCCTCGGGATATACGGCCAGCCGAACCCCGCGGTCGGCATCTCGGTCGGGATCGAGCGCCTCGTGACGCTGATCCAGGAGCGCAAAGCCGTGGCCAAGAAGACGGATTCGAAGGCGGTCGTCGCAGCTGTGAAGCCGGAGTTCTACAAGAACGCGCTGGCCGTCGCCGCCGCTTTCCGCGCGGCCGGGATCCCCTGCGAGACCGACCTGAACGAGCGCAACCTGCGCAAGCAGTTCGAGTACGCGAACTCCCTCTCCATCCCGTTCGTGGCGATAATCGGCGAGCGCGAGGCCAAAGAGAGCAAGGTCACCCTGCGCGACATGGCCGCGGGCAAGGAGGAGAGCATGAGCGTGGACTCGGCGGTCTCCAGGATGAAGAGTGGTTAGTTGGAGATCGCGCTCATCATCCTCAAGGACAAGCAGGCGTTCAGCAAGGCAGGCGGGCCGATGCGGCTGCTGGGCAAGCCCCTCGATGCGGCCAAGGCCCTCCAGGAGAAGGGCATCAAGCTCCTCCACATCGTCGACCTCGACGCGCTCAGCGGAGCGCCGAAGAACCTGGACGTCTATGACGGGCTCACCTATTTCATCAACGTCCAGGTCGAGTGCGCCCCGCGGCCAGAGTTCGTACATAAGCTCCTTTCGCTCAAGTGCCGCGTGGTCCTCCCCCCATCAGACATGCCCGGCTCGATGGACGTCTCATCGATGAAGGAGAAGAAGCTCCTCGTGGCGAAGATCCCTCCGGGCTATACGGGCTCCGCCGAGGGTTTCCACGACGTCATCCTTCAGGACGCCGATGACGATGAGGTGGAGAGGTTCACGGCTCTGGGCAAGCGCGTCATCATCTACGATAAGGATCGGATGAAAGTGAAAAGGAAGGTCTGGGGTGTCATAGCCCCTTCTTCATGATCCTCTTCTTGGCCTCCGCGATCCTTTCCGCTATCGAATCGGACATCTTCGCAGGAGGAGGCCTGCTGCCGGCTTGGGCCGCGGGCCTCTGACCAGCCGGCTTTGCGGCGGGAGCCGGGCCTTTGGCTTTGGGCGGAGATGCCTTCGGGGCGCCAGACGCTGGCGGAGGCGCCTTCGGGGGAGGCGGTTTGGCGGCTGCTGCCTTCATCGCAGGCGGCTTTGCCTGCTTCTTCGGGGCGGCTTTCGATGCAGCGGATCTGGGCGTAGCGGATGCGGGAGGCTTTGGCGGGGGCGCCTTCGGGGCGGCCGACGATGGCGGCGGGCTCGGGGGCGTGGCCTTGAAGCTCATGGAAGACGCGGCCAGCTTCCTCGTGAGGACCGGCGGTATCGACGGGGCCTCCTCGGCCTTGGGCTCGGGCTTCTGCGCCGCTGGAGGCTGGACGAGCGGGCGCGCTTTCGGCTTCAGGGCGGGCTCGGCAGCGAAGACGGTCTCGACGAGCTTGTCGATGTCCTCCTCCTCCGCCTTGGGCTCCGGCGCCGGAGGCTTCGCCTCCGGAGGCGGCGGGGCGGCTTTCTGCGCCGGGGCCTCGGGCGCCGGCCGCGGGACGGCACCGATTATGAGGCCGTCGCTGCCTATCGCCGCCGGCACGCTTTTGGAGGAGTGGGCGACGCCCTTCATCTTGATGACCTCGATGTACCTCTTCCTCTCCATAGTCCTCTCGTCGTACTTGTAGAACAGGTTTATCCAGCCGTCGGTGAAGCTCTCGATCCCGTACTGGGAACTGGGGCTGCCCTGCTGGTCCGTCAGCCTCAGGTCCTCGGACACTATCATCACGGTGACGTTCCATTTGCGGAGGTTCTCGATGAACTTCAGGAACCCCTTCTTCCGCTCGTCGTCCTGGTGGAAGTAGAGCGCGATCGGCATTATCGAGTCTATGACCACCCTCCTTGCCCCCGTGTTGCGGATTATCTCGTAGATGGCCGTGGACTGGTTGACTATCTGGTCCACCTCGTGCACCGGGTAGTCGAGGAACACGAACTTGCGGTCCTTCTCCAGGCCCTCGAAATCGAAGTTGAACCCGCTCATGTGGAAGAGGAAGTCCTTCCTGCTCTCCTCGATGGCGATGTACACCCCCGGCTCGTCCGCTTCGCGGGCGCCGTTGCAGATGAACTGCGCGGCCAGGGTGCTCTTCCCGCTTCCGGTCGGGCCGCTCACGGTCACGATGGAGCCCTCGAGGATGCCCCCCCCGAGGAGCGCGTCGAGCCCCGGCACGCCGCTCTTGATGAACTTCCGTTCCATCACTTGTCACCTTTTTTCAGCAGCTTCCTGCCCATCTCGGCCCTCCGCTTGAGGTTCTCCTGGAGGGCCGCGATCTCGTGGGGCTTGGATAGCTGCGTGAGGATGTACTTCTTGTACTCGGCCGTCGTGGCCGAGAGGGTGCCGAGCAGGGCGTGGGCGTCGCTGAGCGAGAGCTTTATCTCGTCCGGCCGCAGGATCTCGACCGAGAAAGGGCTGTGCGCCATGCAGATGGCCGCCAGGCTGGAGAAATCCTTCGTGAGGAGCTTGACCGAGATCGAGCTGGACCAGTTCTTCCCTTCGCCTCCTCCGACCGGCTCGTCGATCTCGCTGTAGGCGAAGACGACCCCCGGCTTGCTTATGAGGCTGTTCGCGAAGCCGGTCCCGAGCTCCTGCACGAGCTCCTTGGTGGACGCGTGGATGTCGAAGTAGAGCATGGCCAGGACTCCCCCGCCGGCGATCGTGTCCCTGGTGAGCTTTTCGGTCTCGTTCATTCCATTACCTCTTGCAATCCAAGATTGTCTGCATCTCTTTAAATACCTCGCCCGCCTCCTCCGGCGTCGGCCGGAGGCCGGCCCGCTCCCGCATCCCGGGGAGGGCGCGCGGACCGCCGGGCGGATTATGTGCGGATATATGGTTTCAAACTATATTAATTTATGGTTTTTCACTTACCTTTTTAATAGGGACGTGCCCAAATAGAGGAAGTGGTTCTATGAATGGGAGACTATTATTCCTGATCTTGGGGATATCTGCAGTGATCCTTGCCGGGTGCGCTTCGACACAGCCTCCGGCGGGCGGCAACCAGGGCGGCTCAGGCCAGCAGCCGGCTGCCCCCGCGCCCGCCAAGCAGTATCTCTGCAGCGACGGCGTCACGATCGTGACCGACCTGAGCACGTGCCCGCAGGTGGACACCGAGCTCCAGGACTGCGAGCGCGCATCGTCCAAGTCCGACTACTACAGCGGATCCGACCAGGACGCGTGCTACTACAACCTGGCGGTGGAGCGCGACAACATCACGCTTTGCAAGAAGATCCGCAGCACCGACACCTACGTCACATACACCCAGGCCAAGTGCGGGGCCGAGCTGGCGGTCGCCGCCGGCGACCCGAAGGTGTGCGATTCGCTCGGCCTGATCTCGAAATCCGACTGCTACAGCGAAGTCGCGACCCAGACCGAGGACCCGCAGGTGTGCCTGATGATCACGAACACCGACAAGAAGGACTCGTGCGTCTACGACTACGTGCTGACCAACTACTACTCCATCAAGGACTGGGGCATCTGCGACAACATCAGCCAGGGCAGCTACGAGGCGTCCTACTGCTACCAGAGCGCCGCGACCACGACCCTGAGCACGTCCTACTGCGACAAGATCTCCGGCACGAGCGCATACTCGTATTCCAAGGCCGAGTGCTACGGCACCGTCGCCAAGGATTCGCACAACCCCTCAGTTTGCGAGAGGCTGTCCACCACGACGGACAAGGACGAGTGCTATTACGAGATAGCCACCTCCTACCCCTACGACCAGAGCCAGTGCGGCAAGATCGTGAACCAGGGGCAGAAGGACGACTGCAACTATTACACGAACCGGTCGGGCTATTATTATTGATTTATTATTTTCCCCTTTTTCTTCCTCTTTTTAAATTCGTCTGGACAATCTAACCCCGGTGCTACTCATGGGAGAATGGAACAAGCAGCGTGGCGGACGGTCGGGCGGATTCCGGGGCGGAAGCGGAGGCCGCGGTGGCGGAGGGTTCCGCAAGGAGCGCTTCGAGCGGAGCACGCCGGGCGGCGAGATCGACAAGCGCGCCCGCTTCCTCAAGCGCTCGCGCGAGACGGTCATGCAGGCCCTCAAGAGCAGGGACATGCTGCTGGCAAGCTGCACCCGCTCGATCGAGGACCTCGACAAGACCATCAACCTCCTCGGCGAGCGGTTCGAGGACTGGTACGGCATATACTTTCCAGAGCTCAAGGCCGAGGACAAGCTGCAGTTCGCCAACGCCGCGCTGGTCATAGACCGCGAGAATTTCGACGAGAAGGCGCTCGCGGCCGTGCTCGGGCAGAAGAGGGCCTCCGAGCTGTCGGCGGCGTCGAAGGGCAGCCTCGGCGCGAAGCTCTCGCCCAAGGACCATTCGGAATGCCTGGCGATGGCCAGGATGATCGTCTCGATGGAGAAGCTCAGGGACGACCTCGAGGGATACCAGAAGGAGCTGGCCGGGGAGCTTTGCCCCAACATGACGCAGGTCGGCGGGGCCGACATCGCGGCCAAGCTCGTCTCCCACGTCGGCTCGCTCTCCAGGCTCGCGATGCTGCCTGCCAGCGCTGTCCAGGTGCTCGGAGCGGAGAAGGCGCTGTTCAAGCACCTCCGGAACCGGCGCGTGCCGCCGCCCAAGCACGGCATAATCTTCCAGCACGCGCGCATCTCGTCCTCGCCCAAGAGCGTGCGGGGCAAGATCGCCCGCGCGCTGGCCAACCAGCTCTCGCTGGCCTCCAAGGCCGACGCCTTCAGCAAGAGGGACATCTCGGCCGCGCTCAAGAAGAAGTTCGACGACCGGTACGCGCAGATAATGAAGGAGTACGAGGCCGAGAAGGCGAAGAGGGCCGCGCCCCCGAAGGAAACGCCGAAGGAAGGCCCGAACGAGGGGCCCAAGGCCCCCCAAAAAGGCAGCGCCTAAAGCGGCCCGCCGGCGCGGAAACCTGGCGCGGCAGCGCAAAAGGGAGATAAACCTTCCCCTCCATCTCCAACCCCATGAAGATACTCGCGTTCTCGGACCTCCATGACGAGGAAGCGGCCCTCGAGTCGCTCGCGTCGCTGGCGCCGTCGTACGACTACGTCTTCGCCTGCGGCGACCTCTCCCAGAGCGTGTCGTTCGCCGAGAGGATCCTCGCGGCCCTCCCCAACGGCCTTTTCATACCCGGAAACTGGGACTCCGAAAGGGTCGGGAAGAGGCTTTCGTCCTCCCCCCTCTGGCTCCACGGGCGCCGCGTGGGCCTCCAGGACGGGCTGAACGCGGTCGGCTTCGGCTACAGCAACCCCACCCCCTTCGGCACCTTCGGCGAGATCGGCGAGGAAGAGATATACTCCGGGATGTCGGGGCTCGCGATAGACGCCCTCACCCTCCTCCTCATGCACTGCCCGCCCCGGGGCCATTTCGATTCGGTCGGCGGCAGGCAAGTGGGCAGCAGCTCGATCGCGAGGGTGATAGAAGAGAAGCAGCCCCTCGCGGCCTTCTGCGGCCACATCCACGAGCACCATGGGGTGGAGCGCATCGGCCGGACCACGCTCGTCAAGCTGCCTCCGGCAGAGGAGATGCGCGCATGCTCGCTTTCTGTTAAGAATAAAAGAATAACCGCTGATTTCATATCCTTATGATACAGATCCGGCTCATCCGCCCCTCAGAGGTCGACATGGCCAAGAGCTTCATCCGGAGCATCTTCCCGGACGCCATGGTGCAGATCACGGAAGACGACACGGTGCTGATAGCCACCGAGATGGGCCGGATAATAGGCTTCGCCCACGTGATAGACGAGGGCGACCGCGTCATACTCCAGGGGATAGGAGTGGACAAGTCGGCCCGCGGCCAGGGCGTAGGCTCGTTCCTGCTCGAGCACATACTCGACGCGCTCAAGGACGACCAGAAGCCGCTCTATCTCAAGGTCAAGATAATGAACCCGGCCATAGACCTCTACTCGCGCTACGGCTTCGTCCTCAAGCGCTACGACGAGAACGTCCTCGTCCTGGTCAAGAGGGCCGACAACTGACCGCTCACCCTCCCGCAATTTAAAATCTTCGCAGGGATTTATCTCCATCTGGGGAAATGAGCTAACCTGGTATGCTGTCAGCTTTGGGTGAGCCTTTTGGCTTGTGCCATTCTTATGGCAAAAGCCTCGGGAAAAGCCCTGAGTCCGGATTCCGGCCTCAGGAGGTTTTGTGGGTTTTACCGCCGCATCGACGGGAAAGCCCGATCCAAAAAAGCTGGTTGTCTGAGTTCAAATCTCAGTTTCCCCATCGCAAAGGGCCGTTAAGGCATCACTTGCGTGCCCTTTGCCCAACCCCCTGAGGTGAACCATTTGAATGACAGATCGTTCGCGTCGCTGATGCCCCTGGTCATGCTTCCGCTGCTCTTCATCGTCCTGCTCTTCATGCCAGCACCCACGCAGAAAGCCCCGCTCTCAATGGACGCTTTCATCCAGCCCTATCTCTCTCCACAAGCCACGGTCCCGACCGCGCTCGGGGCGCTCGGCCTCGCGTACGCGGCGCTCTATGCGGTCCTCCTCTTCCCCCTCTACTCGAAGCAGAAGGGCGGCGAGCCCGCTCTCTTCGCGATGAGCCAGATGCCCGCCATATTCGGATTCGTCATAGGCTTCATCAGCGCCGACCCCTGGGCGTCGCTGCCCTTCTTCGCGGTCTCGCTGGCCCTCTACGCATACGCCTTCGTCCGGCTGCGTTGAGATGATTCGAGGGCCTCCGAATGAAAAGCGACGAATCATTTATATATTTGCTGTAAAAAAAACTCTCATGGCGACCAGAAAGATACGACTCCCACCGATAGCTGTAGGACCGGAAGACGCATTGAAGGAAAAGAGGCCGGTAAGGAAGAGGGACAGGTGCATGTCCGAATTCCACAAGGCCCCGGACAGGTTCAGCCTCTCGCACCTGGCGGGCATCCTCACCAGCGGTGAGCGCCTGGCCATGCTGAACGCGGTCGACCGCCTGCGTGGACGCGCCCGCGTGCTCGTCGAGCTCGCCCTCTTCTCGAACTTCCAGTTCGTCAGGCTCGCCGCCGTCCAGAACCTCGCGAGCGAGATCGAGGCGCTCCTCGACGTCGCGAAATACTGCCAGTACGACGACACCCGCGCCTCGGCGATCGACGAGCTCGTCCCGCACCCCGGAGCCCTCGCCGATGCCGCGATCTCCTCGCTCTTCGGGGACACCAGGCTCTCGGCGGTCAGCCTGCTCTCAGACGCCGATGCGCTCGCCGCCGTGGCGTCACGCTCGCCCAACAAGGATTCCCGGCTAGCCGCCCTGCAGAAGATCTCAGGCGACAGCTCCGCCCTCGTCAAGGTCGCGGAGGGTTCCGCCTACCGCTCGGCGCGGCTGGAGGCGATAGACAGCCTCTCCTCGGACACGTCCTCGCTCTGCTCGCTCGCCCTATCCAAGAACGGCGAGGTGAAGAAGGCTGCCGTCGCCAAGCTCTCCAGCTACGTGGAGGAGATAGACGACGCGGACGCCCTGATCGAGATAGCGAAGGTCTCGCCCCACGAGGACGCGCGGTACATCGCCGTAGGCAGGCTCTCCAACGATCCATACGCGCTCCGGGCGATAATGGCCGAATCCGAGCACAGCGACTCGAAGGCGACCTCGCTGATGCTGCTGTCGGACATGGTTTCCGAGCTCGACGACCCAGACCTCCTCGCAGACGTGGCGAGCATGTCCCCTTACCAGGACTGCCGCGCGGCGGCGATCGAGAGGCTCATCGGGCAGAGCCAGGCCCTCCTGCTCGTGGCCAACCGCTCCAGGTTCAAGGACTCCCGCGAGCTCGCCCTCCAGAAGCTCAAGGCCGACGTGGACGCGCTCAAGAGCGTATCCAAGCTCTCGCGCTACCGCGACACCAGGAAGAAGGCCCACAGCCTGGTCTCCAAGCCCGATGTGTTCCAGGGCGAGCTGGCCAGGATTCTCGGCTGAGCCGGCAGGATTAATAAGCTCGGATGAGTAAAGGAGGCCCATGGGAGAGGAGTCGACGAGGCTGTCAATACTGACCAGGCTCAGCAATCTCTCTGTGAAATACGATAAGCGCCGGAAGCGCCGGACCTCAAGCAAGGCATGGCTCGAGGTGAAGAAGGATCTCGAGACCGCCTGCGGCAGGCTGTCGAGGGAGGAAGCGGCCGAGGACGCCGCAAGGCTCATGGAGCGGGAGGCGGCCGCCCGCCGGCACGGCCTCTCGGACATCCCGCCCCCCAGCGAGATGACGCTGGTCAAGAGGCGGAAGAGCGGATTATAATCCTTATTGTTCATTCAATACCACATGGAACGGAGAAAGAATGCTGATGTCCGTCCATCGGGTCCTATCTCAGAGCCTCCGGCAGGCCGGCACGCGTCCAGCGACCGCCTCTACGAGGACCTTACAGTGGCTGACGCCGTGGCCAAGCTGCGCTCCCGCGAGCACCAGACGCTCGCCCGGGGAGCCTACGAGCTGCGATGCCTGGCCCTCAAGGGGGAGGACATGGGGCCGGCGCTGCTCCCTATCGCCTCCACCCTCCGCCTCCTGCTATCCGCCGGCGCCGCCCCGTCCGTGAGGCAGTCCATGGCCGTGCCCAAGGAAGGGAGCTCGGCGAGGGTCCACCTCGCCGAATGCGTGATGATCGCGGCGAAGAACGGCCTGGACATATCCGATGCGCTGTCCGTGATGCCCGCCGCGCTGGACTGTCAGGACATACACGTCCGCAATTTCGCCATCCTCGCCCTCGGCTACCATGCCCGCAACGGCGGGGATGTCCAGCTGTACGTCGAGCTCGTGGCGGGACACCTTTCGGAACCCATGCCTATGAACCGCGAGGCCTCCCTGTGGATGCTGTCGGAAGCCGCCTCGAAGGGCAAGCTGCAGGCTCACCAGGTCCTCCTCGCCCTCGGCAGTCCTCGCGACGACGGCCCCAGCGCTGCCGACCTCAGGTCCCGCTGCCATGAGATCCTGGGCAAGGCTTGAAATAAGCTTATTAATGCTCACGAGGGATTCCGACCATGAAGGGTGCCCTTTTCATCCTGCTCCTCTCTTTCGTGTCCTCGGCCGCGCTCTGCCCGACCACGGCCCAGGTGAACGGCTCGATACACTCGTGCCTCTTAGCAGGGGAGGACGCCATACTGATCCAGGACGGCCTCTGCACGGTCGTCGCTTGCGCCCCAGGCAGCGGCCAGCCCCGGGAATGCCTCAACAGCAGCCAGATCGTGGATGGTTTCCAGAGGTGCCTCAGTGCCGGCTCCCCGGCGGACCTCTTCGGCAACACGAGCTGCCAGTCGGTCAAGTGCGTGGACAAGTCGTCCCTCCCTCCGGGCATCCGCAACCAGTCCCAGAACACGACGTCGGGCTCCATCGTGGATGAGCTGATGGCGTTCGGCACCAAATACAGCACGGTGCTGGGCGGGATAGCGACGGTGGCGGTCGCTGTGATAGGATGGCTCTGGGCGACGAGGAAGAAGAACAAGATGGGCGACTACCTCACGCACATAGACGACACATACTCCAAGTACAAGGTGAACGAGCAGGAGTGCGAGGCCGAGCTGAGGAAGATCAAGCGGTCCATTACAGAGGAGCTGAAGAAAGGCACGCTGGACGACAGCTACTACTCGATCCTCGAGAAGAGGATAGACGACTACCTCGACGAGATCAAGGAAGCGAAGAAGCTCAAGCGGAAAGACTCCAATCCATAAACCTTCCCCGCCCATCCGTCCCATGGACCTCCAAGGATTCGTTAAGGGCCTGCCCAAGGCGGAGCTGCATCTCCACCTGGAAGGCACGCTCGAGCCGGAGATGATGTTCAGGATAGCCGAGAGGAACGGCATCGCGCTGCGGCACAAGACGGTGGACGAGCTGCGGAAGGCCTACCGCTTCAGCAACCTGCAGGATTTCCTGGACATCTACTACGAGGGCGCACGGGTCCTCCTGCGCGAGAGGGATTTCTACGAGCTGACCTACGCCTACCTGGAGAAGGCCCGGAGCCAGGGCGTGCTCCACACGGAGATTTTCTTCGATCCCCAGACCCATACCTCCCGCGGGGTCGCCCTATCCACGGTGATGGGCGGAATAGAACGGGCCAGGAATGATGCGGAGGACCGCCTCGGCATATCGAGCGGCCTCATCCTCTGCTTCCTCCGCCATCTGCCTGAGGACTCGGCGATCCAGACCCTGCACGAGGCCCTCCCCTACCGCGGCTCGATCAGCGCCGTCGGCCTCGACTCGTCCGAGAAGGGCAATCCGCCGTCCAAGTTCGCGCGCGTCTTCTCCGAGGCCCGCGCGGGCGGGCTTTTTGCGGTGGCGCACGCCGGCGAGGAAGGGCCCGCCTCCTACGTGTGGGAGGCGCTCGGCCAGCTCCAGGCGAAAAGGATAGACCACGGCAACCGCTCGGCCGACGACCCAGAGCTGCTGTCGAAGCTGGCGGAAGAGCGGATACCCCTCACGATGTGCCCCCTTTCGAATCTCAGGCTCGGCGTCATAGCGCGGATGGAAAGCCATCCGCTGCGGAAGCTGATGGGGATGGGCCT
>JAWOLP010000062.1:0-19857 GCA_033853355.1 Candidatus Micrarchaeia archaeon
GAGCGCAGGAGAGGAAATCGCTGATTGGTGCGGGATTGTTTCCAGCCGTTCACCGCGATGCAGCTGCATCGCGTGTGCATCATGGCCGGAGCGCCGGCCATGCACAAGGGTCGCGCAGTGAACGAAAGCGCGGGAGAGGAGATAGCGGTTAAAATATTGGCGGCTAATCCGTTGCATGGGAAAATTCCTTCACGTACTTACCATGGCCGCCGTCCTCGGCTTCACGCTCATTGGCGCCGGATGCGCCTCGAGCCCGCAGTCCGGCGCTGAGCGGCCTTCGAGGGAAAGCGCCATCCCGGCCGATGCGGTGAAGGTGACGCCGGCGGACGACCTGTACCCGCCGATCCTCCACTCGGACGAGTACGATGAGCCGGTGCCGCTCGGGCCGCCGGTGGACACCTCCGGGGCGGAGGATTCGCCTTTCATCGCTCCCGACGGCAAGACCCTCTATTTCTTCTTCACCCCGGACCCGAACGTCCCTGTCCAGGAGCAGCTCTTCGACAACGTTACCGGCATCTACGAGAGCCGGATGCAGCAGGACGGGAGCTGGAGCGAGCCGAGCCGGGTCTTGCTCCAGGACCAGGGGAAGCTGGCCCTGGACGGCTGCCAGTTCGTGCAGGGGGACACCATGTGGTTCTGCTCGGCGCGGGAAGGATACAGCGGGATGCACTGGTTCACGGCGGAATACAAGGACGGGAGATGGCAGGGCTGGAAGGAGGCGGACTTCGATCCGTCCTACGAGGTCGGCGAGCTGCACATGACCGCGGATGGCAAGAGCGTGTATTTCCATTCCGCCAGGCCGGGAGGCGAAGGCGGCCTGGACATCTGGAGGATGGACCGCTCAGGCACGAACTGGAGCGAGCCGGTGGATGTCGCCGCGGTGAACACGGCAGGGGACGAAGGCTGGCCGTACCTGTCCCAGAACGGCAGCGAACTATGGTTCACCCGGACGCTCAACGGCACGCCGTCGATCTGGCGGAGCGAACGGAACGGGAGCGGGTGGGGCGAACCGGAGCTAATCATCTCGCAGTTCGCTGGCGAGCCGTCGCTGGATCCGCAGGGCGACATCTATTTCGTCCACCATTTCTACAGGGACGGGAAGATGATCGAGGCCGACATCTACGTGGCCAAGAGGAAAGGGTGATGGGGATATGGAATTCGACGATTTCATCAAGGGCTATCTCCGGGCGATCAAGGAAGGCGACGAGGGATTCCTCAAGGAGGTATACGAGGAATGGTTCCTCACTTCCGGAGCCGGCGGCGGGATGGCGCTGGAAGGCTTCATCAAGGCTGCCTTGCCGGAGCTCCGCGAGCTCGAGCACTGCAGGCTGGAGGCCAAGGAGTGCTTCGACGACTTCTGCATAGCGAGGCTGAAGGGGCCTTTCGGCCTCGAGCGGTCGATCTGGTTCCGGAGAAGGGGCGAGCGCTGGAGGTATTTCGACGAGCGCTCGGGCCTCGCGCGCTTCCGCAAGGTGTACGCGATAGCGTACCACGTCCAGGGGAAAGGCGGGCTGAGGATCCTCTTCGGAGGCCGGAGAGCCCCCGCGGTCGGGGACATAGAGGGCGACACCACCGGCTTCATCTCGATGATCAACTCGGCCCTCGAGAAAGGGGAGAACGAGCTCACCCTCCAGCCGCTCGGCGGCGAGATCGAGGTCTCGGTCAGGATAAGCAGCGGCGAGCCTGGCGAAGTGATGGACACATCGGCGGGAGACTCGCTGAGCTGGAAGGGGATCCTCAAGGGGCCCCTGAAGCTCAGGTTCAGCGCGGATTGAGGGCCGTCCTCAGTCGCCGGCGCTGCCGGAGCGCTCGAGCGGGACGATGAGCACTTCCCCCGCGCACGTGCCGACCGCCGCCCTCAGCTGGCCGACCGAGCTGCTCCGGGTTTTTCCGCTCACCGGGTCGATCTCCCTCACGCAGAGGGCCACCGTCTCCCCCGAGGCTGCATCCTCGCTCCTCTTGCGCATCAGCTCGCGCAGCTGCTCGAGGTAGCTCTCCTGCACGCTCCCGCCTGCGCGGGGCGGCATCGGGACCATCGGGCGGTTGAGGAGCAGCAGGAAATTGCGCTCGCTGGGCACCTCGGTCGTCACCTGGTACGCGAACGCCCCTTCCCCCTCCATGCTATACTTTTGGTAAGCAGGTTTTAACGGGATTGCGGTCTTGGGGATAAGCGGTTCCATGAGAGCGATTGCCATTTTGCGGACGAAAAAGTGAAAAAAGCAGGGGAGTGTTCACGCAAACCCCGAAGGGGTTTGCAAGCAATCGGGATGTCATGGACGATGATTCGTCCATGAGCATGCTCGCGAACTCTTGTTCGCGACAACGTCGTGACGTTCCCGGTGTGTCGAGGTCGACGCTTCGACCTCGAGCATGCTCATGAACGGTTTGCCGTTCATGACACGCAGGGAACGCAGTTCCCTGCCGTGAACAAAAATGGGCCCGCGCGGAATCGAACCGCGTATCTCCTGCATGTCAAGCAGGCGTCTTAACCAGAATCAGCGGGTTTTTGGGCGCTTTTTCCCAAAAAGCGCAGTCGACTACGGGCCCACCAGCAAAACTGGAGTTCGTTCCTTATCTGTTCGAATACAGTTAAAAAGGCTTCAATTTCCCCAGTATCTCGCCCCCCATCCGCAGGAGGGCGAGGTCGTCGCATGGCGGCCGGCACTCGATCGCGTTGACCACGTTCGCCTCGGCCAGGGGCGTGAGCCTCTCGGCGATGTGGGACTCGAATGTCAGGACTATGACCACCGCGTCCGGGTTGTCGCCCCGGAAACGCTCGAGGGACTTGACCAGCGCTTCCGGCCGGAGCGAGAATTCCCTGGAGCTGCGGAGGATGAGGACGTCGGCTTTGAGCGGCTTGGAGAAGAAATCCGAGTAGGGGAGCGGGCCGCTCTCGGGCCCCAGCCCGGCGTCCTCCATGACCATCCTGGTGACGACGTTCTCTATCTTCATGTCCCGGTCGTCGGTGACTATCACGGCGGTCTTCCCAAAGAGGGAAGGCACGCGGCGGCTGACCGAAGGATCCGGATATCCGCGCGGCGGCGTCAGCTCCTCGTCGTCGTTGGCGACCGAGCGGGACCGGAGATGGGGCGCCCGCTGCGGGCCTGTGAGCTTCCGTGAGCACATGGGAGAAATAATGGGAAGAAATGTTTTAAATTGTGCCTTCTGCGCCCTCAGGAGGCCTTTAGCTCGTGGAGGTCGGCGCCGCGGCGGAGAAGCTGGTCGTACTGCACGCCGGCCCCGCTCTCGACCTGGTCCACGAGGCGCTCATGGGCGAGGAACGAGAACACCCCTCCGGCCGGCGTCTGCGGGCCATACACGCTGAGCATGACCACGGAGGAATCCGGGTTCCTCTGCCTGAAATGCCGAAGCGCGGCTGCGAGGCCGGCCGGGTCGCCGAGCACCTCCTCCGGAGGCAGGCTGGCGACGACGATGATGTCCGCGGTGATGAACGGGAGCTGCGAGCGGAGGTCCGACCACTTCATCAGCGTCATGTCGGACGGCAGGACCTGGAAGCTGGCCATCTGGAAGACGAGCTCCCTGGCGTCCTCGAACTGCCTGTCGCAGAAGGCGAACACCACTTTCTTGCCGGAGACGCGCTCCAGGAGGGGCCTGTCGATGAGCGGCTCCAGGCGCGCCAGCTCGCGGCGCCCCGCATGGCCTGGGCGCTGCTCTGCCTTTTCCGCAAAGACTGGATTGCTGGTCATAGGATCCCGATGCTTCAATCCGCTATTTGGGGGCGAAAGATTAAAAAAGTGGGACCTTGCCCTCGACAATCCGGTCGGTGATCTCGGTGATCCTCTCGAGGCGGTGGTCGACCTCCCGGGCGACCTCGGCCTTCAGCCTCGCGAAATCGCCGTCGGCGATGATCGTGACCGAGGCGACCTTCGGCTCGTCGATCGGGCGGCCTATCTGGGAGAGCAGCGTGATCGTTATGTCCCTGATGCCGGGATGCTCCTTGGCTATCGAGGACGCCATGTCGGTGGCGAGGACCGAGTATATCTTCCCGACGTGGTTCACGGGGTTCTTGCCGGCCGCCGCCTCGAGGGTCATCGACCGGAAGGGCGTGATGAGGCCGTTCACGCGGTTGCCGCGCCCGACGCTTCCGTCGTCGCCCATCTCCGCGCTCGTCCCGCTCAGGGTGATGTACACGGAGCCAGTCTCGATCGAATCGGCCGTGTTGACCGCGACCTCTACCTCCTTGTCCGTGACCTTCCCGGCCAGCCTCGCGATGTCATGCTTCAGGCGCTCCTTGCTCTCGGAGTAAGCCTTGATGTCGGGGAGGTATTTCGAGACGAAGGCGCAGGCGATCGTCAGCTTTATCGTCCCGCCTTCGCGCATCCCCATGACCTTGATGTCCGCGCCGACCTCCTTGTGCGCCGACTTGTACTCCGGCGAGTTCAGCATCCTCTCTGAGGCCAGCACGAGGTTCTCGAGGTCCGAGAGCGGCGCGAATCCCGTCCCGAAGCTGGTGTCGTTGGCGAACGGCACCTTCGGGGCGCGCTGGAAGAGGCCCACCAGGTCGGCCGAGCCCGGCGAGATCCTGGAATCCAGCTCGACGTCATCGCACACGTCCAGCTCCGGGAGCACGCGCTCCAGGTAGTCGTGGGCGGTGGTCCGGGCGATGTGGTCCACCGGCACCACGCGGCCTTCGGCCTTGGCCGTGGCGCGCCCGCTCAGGAGGACGTAGATCGGCTTCGTGAACACGCCGCCGCCGAAACCGACCTGCGTGCCGCCGCCGCAGATCTGGCCCTTGTCGACGTTATGATGGAGGACCTTCCCGAACTCGCGCAGGTATTCCCTGCTCAGCTCGCGGCTTATCTCCTCCATTATGCCGTCTATGAGCGTGTCCGGGTGCCCTAACCCCTTCCGCTCAGCCAGCTCCACGCCGCGTTCGGCGACAGGGAGATAGCTGCCTTCCTCGACGATTATGTTCCTTGCCATTGGTACCAGCCGTGTCGGCCAGAATCCTCATGGCGCATTTAAATTCGTTCCTGAAAGGATTATTCCGATTGGAATACGAAGGCGCGCTCCCAGTTCGCCCCGCTCTCCGGGGGGGCCGAGATCCGATAGAACGCCTGCCTCGCCACGTTGCGGACCGTGTAGCACGGGTCGTGCTCGGCCACATAATGCAGCGCGAGCCTTGCCATCGTGCCATCCTCGCCGGAGAGGCGCTGCTTCAGCGCCTTGATCGCGGCCTTCCTCCTCATCACGCTCTTGCTAGAGAGCTCGCCCATTATCGTGCTAAGTTCCTCGTCCATTCCCCTCACCTTCTCCCGTCCCCGAAATCCACGCCTGGCACCGGTATCCCGCTCGCATGAAGCTGGTTCATGATGGATGCCGCCATGGCCTGCTGGTTCGCGCGCTCCCCCTCTGTCAGCCCGCCCGGATACATATAGACGTCCTTCATCTCCAGGCCGATCGCGACGAGCATCGGCCCGAGGTGGCCCGCACCCTCCCGGTACAGCCCCAGGACCTGCGCCGCCGCGGCGAACTGGATCTCGCCGGCTGCCTCGATAAGCGGGCGCATGCGCACGACGGCTATGAACGCGCTGACCTTGTCGCTTAGGAACTCGCTCCGCGCCGCCGCCTCGGCCGCTATGTCGAGATACCCTTCCGGCAGCGGGTCGAAGTATACCGCAGCCTCGAGGGCATGCGCGACGACCGACGGGTCATTGTCGAGCATCATGCTCGCGACGAAATCGAACTTCGCCGGGTTGGGATTGAACGCGATTGTGAGGGCCAGGCCGGTATCGAGGTTGGACCTCAGGATGTCCCGCCCGCTCCCCTCCGAGGGGTTCCGCACGGCGTCCTCGAGCAGCTTGGCTACCACGAAATTCCCCACGAGCGGCAGCCTGATGTACTGGGAAAGGTCCTTGAGCTCCCTCTGCCCGAACTCCCATAAGGCGACCGCCGCCGCGAGCTTCGCGTTCGCGTGGACCGGGTTCAGCGGGGCGTATCCTTCTTCCTGCGAGAGTATGCCTTTCAATCTCCGCATCAGGAGGGACTGGTCGCCGAACGACGGCGTGCCGTCCTCCTTCTTCCGCATCGACGCGGCCGCGTCCGCGGCGAAGACCATGAGCGTGGTGATCTCCGAGCTGTTCCTCTCCGAAGCGAACTCGCACGATGAATAGCCATAAAGGCGCGCCGCCACGTTCCTGAGCACCTTCTCCTGGCGCCTCTGCCCGATCCTCTCGAAGCGCTCGAGGGCGCCCTTGAAGTCGCTGCCTCCGCCGGAGCCCTTCTCGATGCACGAGGAGAGCATGGATTCCGCCTCCGCGTGCTCGCGCCTCCTCCTCAGCCCTTCCTTGAGTGAACGGATCGGGTGGAACCCTCTCTTGCTCTCTGACGGAGCCTCCAGATTTCCCAAACTGAGTGCTTGCGTAGTCATATGGTCGCCTGTTCTAAATTATGGTCGAAAGTGTTTATAAAGGTGTGTGTTTATGGTTATTCGGGGAGGCTTGCGGGAGCGGGATTTTTATTATCGGAGCGGAGAGTGGTGTGGGCCGCCCGCGGGGCGGCCATGAGGCTGTTCTTATGACATACAAACGCTCACCCATAATATGCATCCTCGGCCACGTGGACCACGGCAAGACGACCCTGCTCGACTCCATCCGCGGCACGGCGGTGGCCAAGAAGGAGGCGGGCGGCATAACGCAGATGATCGGCGCCAGCTACGTCAGCAAGGAGGACATCGACCAGCTCGCCGGCGACCTGGCGCAGAGGATGAAGGTGAACCTGACGATACCCGGCCTCCTCTTCATCGACACGCCCGGCCACGAGGCTTTCACCAACCTCCGCGACCGCGGCGGGAGCCTTGCAGACCTGGTGATACTGGTCGTGGACGTCACCACTGGGTTCCAGCCGCAGACCATAGAGAGCATCAGGATCCTCAAGCAGTACAAGACGCCCTTCATCATAGCCGCGAACAAGATAGACGCGGTCAGCGGATGGAAGGTGAACCCCACCACCTCGTTCTTCGAGTCGCTATCCAAGCAGCCCTCGCACATGACCGAGAGGCTGGACGAGAAGATCTACATGATCATGGGCAAGATTTCCGAGCACGGCTTCGACAGCGACCGCTTCGACCGGATAGCCGATTTCACCAAGCAGGTAGCGATCGTGCCCATAAGCGCCAAGACCAAGGAGGGCCTCAGCGAGCTGCTCGTCCTCATCGGAGGGCTGAGCCAGAGGTTCCTCGGCGACCGCCTCGAGATACAGGAGAACGGGAGGGGCAAGGGCAGCATCATCGAGGTCAAGGAGGAGAAGGGGCTCGGGACCACGCTCGATGTGATCATATATGACGGCCTAATGCGCAAGAACGACGAGATAGCGTTCATGACGGCCAACGGCGTGAAGCGCGCGAGGATCCGCGGCCTCCTCCTGCCGAACCTCGGCGGGAGGGAGAAGTTCAGGTTCGTGGACGAGGTGGCCGCGGCCGCCGGCGTGAAGATACACGCGACCGACCTGGAGGGGGCGATACCTGGCTCGCCGATCGAGGTCATAGAGGATTTCGAGAGGGACAGCAAGGGTATCGAGGCGCAGTTCAAGAGCGTGATATTCCATCATAGCGACAAGGAGGGCGTGGTCCTGAGGGCCGACAGCCTCGGCTCGGTCGAGGCCCTGCTCAAGCTGCTGGAAGCGGCCGGCATACCGGTCAAGGACGCGGACGTCGGCCACGTGACAAAGAACGACGTCATCGCGGCGTCGGTCGGCTCGCGCGAGAACCCGTACCTCAGCGTCGTCCTGGGCTTCAACGTGAAGGTCCTAGACGATGCGGCCGAGGAGTCGAAGGGCTCAGGCATCCCGGTGATCCGGAGCGACATCATCTACCGGCTCATCGAGGATTACCAGGCATGGGTGAAGGAGGAGAAGGAGCGTGCGAAGAAGAGCGCCCTGGAGAAGGCCGTCTGGCCGGGCAAGCTGAAGGTCCTCAGCGGATACGTTTTCAGGGCGTCCAAGCCGGCCATCTTCGGAGTCGAGGTCCTCGGGGGCCGCATCCGGAAGGGATACCGCCTCATGAACCAGGCCGGCGAGGTCGTGGGCGAGATAAGGGAGATACAGCGCGAGAAGGAGAAGGTCGAGGAGGCCGCGGCCGGGGACCAGCTGGCGATATCGTGCGATGGCATAACGATCGGGAAGAACGTGGCCGAGACGGACGTCCTCCTCTCTTACATGACGGCAGACGAGATCGCGAAATGGGACAGCCAGTCCGCGATGCTGAGCGCCGACGAGCTCGCGGTCTTCCAGGAGATACGGAAGACCCTGCGGAAGTATTTCTGACATGTGCGTCTATCCTGATGTCCTTGGGAGCGGCGCGGTCCTGCAGGCGCAGTCGCTTCTGGCCGTCGCGATCGCCGCGAGCATCGCCTTCTGGGTATGGGCTTACCGCAGGCAGGGGGTCGGCCTGGGGCAGTACGCCGTGCCGATAGCATTATGGATAATCTTCGGGACGCTCGACATCGCGATCACGGCCAGGGGCACTTTCGACGATCCCTTCCGGGAAGGCAATCCGCTTGCCAGGTTCATATTCGTGCAGAGCGGGCCCGCCGGACCGGTCATCGCGAGCGTGCTTTGGATAGCGCTCTGGTCGCTCATCGTGCTCCTAGTCAACAAGAGGTTCGCCGGCCAAAAAAACACGGACAGCGAAAGGATCGCCGCGTCGTTCGTCTCTCTCGCGGTCTTCTATTCGGTCGCCGCCGGCCACCTCCTCGGCTTCAGCTCCTGGTTCATCCCTCTCTGCCCGGTCGCCCGCTTCGCCCCGGGCATCGTCAGCCATTTCATGATAGCGGTCGTCGTCGGCTCGTGCGCTGCCGCCTTCCATACGGCGGCGATCAAGATGCTGAGAGCCCACGAGTGATCGCCCGCCCCAAATCGCTCTCATGCTGATCAATGGGCAGGTGCATCGGATAATCCGCGGGGGTGTGGGGGGACCCACAAACAGACCATTTTGTGACGCTTTTTTAAAAAGGCCTGTCGCCACCGATTATCACATGTATGCCAGGGAAAGCCGTGGGGGGCGCTCATGAGCCTGCTCGAGTCGAGGCAGGCGCAGGCCGCCGAAGCCGGGGGGCGGATCCGCTCCGAGCCGCTAGCCGAGCCCATGGCTGGAAGGAGGTACCGCTCCTGGATGCGGATGAGCGATGAGGAGGTCGTGGCCGCCGCCAACGCCTTCGTGCGCGAGAACGGAGTGGCGAACCGCACCCAGCTCTGGAAGGCCGACGCCGGGATGGCGGACCGTATAAGGAAGAGGGGGCTCTGGAAGCGCATAGGATTCCCCGGCGGGACCGAGAAGGCGGATGGGACGGGAGGAAGACGCGATTGCGAAAGCGGGAGGCCCGGGCGGGGCGGGAATGGAAAGAGCGTGGAGGCGAAACAAAAGCGAGGGGGCTCCCTAACACCCTACGACGTGATATCAGAGCCGGGCCGGCATGGAGCGGAACGCTTGGCCGATGGAAGGACCGGATACGCGGAGGCGCCCGAGCATGAGGAGGGACGCCCTGCCTCGGTGGAGGCAGCTTGCGGACCTGCCGCCTCTTTCACCAGGGACGAGGCGGTCTTCCTCGCCCAATCCGCGATAGACGAGATGGGCATCTCAACGCTTGAGGAGCTGGGCGGGCTGGATCCGGAGATGCACGCCATCGTCGTCGAGACCGGAGCGGCCGGTTCGCTCTCGTTCCCCAAGAGGCCCGAGGGGGGAGAGCGGCGTGACGGAAACGGAGGGGAGGCCGCCGAAAGGGGCGCGGACGAAGCTCCACCGGCCCGTTCGGAACCTAGAGGGGTGGCAGAGGAGGAGCGTATGTTCAAGCTGATACTCACGGAGGCGTTCGGGCTCGGCACTTCCAACCCGGCCATCGGCAGCCACAGGGAGACTGTCCAGTCCCTGCAGGCCGGGCTGAAAAGGAAGCTCAAGGGCCCGGCGCAGCAGAGGCTCTTCAAGAGGTGCTGGGGAAGGATGGAGGCCGAAGGGATGATCACATACAACTCGAACAAGACCGCGGCATCGCTCGATCTTTCGGTCCGGCCGGATGGGGGCGGCGGCCTTTCGTCGGCCCTTTCTTCCGCGACAGGGGCCCAGTGCGCCGTGAGCCCGGAATGGCGGGCGATGCTCAGCGGCGGACGAGGATGCTGAAGCGGCTTCCAGGCTCCGGGTCGACGCGCCAGTCCAGCCCTCTCGGATAGAGGAAACCGGCGTAACGTTCCGACGGCAGGGGCGTGAAAGCCGTGTTCAGGAGAGCGGTCTCCCTGCATGCGAGCTCCTCTTCGCGCAGGTCGCCGCCGTTCAGCCTGAATATCGACATCCCCCGCCCGAAATCGACCATGATATCGCCGGCACCGAGATGGCCCTCGGTGGAGAAATTGTCCACCACGAAATGGCCTCCCTTCTTCATGGCGGAAACGATGCTCTCGAGCAGACGCTCCACGACGGGCGGCGATATCCGCGGATCGCTCAGCACGCAGACCGCATGGAGCTCGTCCACGGTGGCCTCGCGCAGGGGGAGGTTCCCCAGCCCGTCTATCCTCATCCAGTAGCAGTTCTTCCCTTCCGCTCTCCGCTGGTCGATCTTGCGCCTCCCTTCGTCTATCCTGTACTTGAAGCCGGTCACCGACGGGTTGGGGGGCCAGTCGTCGGCGTCTATGTCCAGGCCCAGGTACATCTGGTCATGGAGCGGCATCTTCTTCAGCGTCGTCCAAAGGGGCCGGGAGCCGTGGCCGATCTCCACCACGGCTTTCAGTCCGGGAAGCTGCTTCTCCTTCCCCGGACCAGGCGGTTGCATGCGAAGAGTGTGTCAATAAGTGATTAAATATCCATCCAAACGGCAGGTATTATAATTTGAGCTTGAGAGACCGTCAGTGCGATTTCTGGTGTTCGCATGATCATTGGCCTCACAGGGGAGAACTGCGCCGGCAAGAGCACGGTCGCCGAGTATCTCATGAAGAAGGGGTTCTACTACTATTCCCTCTCGGATATCATCCGGGAGGAAGTGAAGGCCGAGGGCAAAGCGGTCACGCGCGAGAACCTGATCAGGAAAGGGAACGAGCTGCGGGAGAGGTTCGGCCCCGGGATCCTCGGCGCCAAGATGGCCCAGAAGGTCCAGAAGGACAAGAACTACGTGATAGACTCGATCCGCAACCCGGCCGAGGTGGAGGAGCTCCGGAAGCTCGGGAGGTTCTTCCTCTTCTACGTGACAGCCCCCGACGACGTGCGGTTCGAGAGGATAAAGGCGCGGGGGCGCGAGGAGGACCCGAACACCTACGAGGCGTTCCTGCAGATCGAGAAGCTGGAGATGGAGAACGCGGTCAAGACGAAGCAGAACCTGAAGGGGACATTCGCCCTCGCCGACAAGAGAATCGTCAATGACAGCGGCTTCAACGAGCTCTACGACGCGGTGGACACGGCGCTGGGGCAGGTCTCGGACCAGTTCCGGCTTTCGCGGCCGAGCTGGGACGACTATTTCATGGGCATAGCCAAGGTCGTGGCGATGAGGAGCAACTGCGTGAAGAGGAAGGTCGCCGCGGTCATAGTCAAGGACAAGAGGATAATCTCGACCGGATACAACGGCACGCCGCGCGGCACGCGCAACTGCTCGGAGGGCGGATGCCCGAGGTGCAACTCGTTCTCGGAGTCGGGCAAGAACCTCGAGGACTGCCTCTGCTCCCATGGCGAGGAGAACGCGATAGTGCAGGCGGCCTACCATGGGATAAGCATCAAGGACTCGACGGTCTACACGACTTTCTCGCCCTGCCTGCTCTGCACGAAGATGATCATAAACGCCGGCGTGAAGGAGGTGGTCTACAACGTGGACTACCCGATGGCCGAGGCCCCGATGAGGCTCCTGCGCGACGCCGGCGTCAAGCTGCGGCAGCACAAGATAGAGTGATCGCATGGACGACGACGAGATGCCGGACCAGGACCTCACAGGCTCTGTGCGGACATTCGCGCTGACAGCCACCGCCGAGTTCCTTCTCCTTATCGGGATAGTGTTCGTCCTCCTGGGGATCGCCAATTTCCTCACCGACTACCTCAAGGTGAAGGGAAGCGGCGAGGCGATAGTCGGGCTCGCCCTGGTGGTCATAGCGTTCATCCTGCTCCTGCGCATGAAGCCGAAGGTGGGGATCATCCAGAAGCCCCCGATGGCCATGGAGGAGAAGGAGTCCGGGGACTACCGCTGACTCAGTTCGCCAGGATGCCGCCCCGGCCGGAAAGCTTCCGGTGCTCCACGAATGCCCACTCCACGACGGCGCGGATCCCGATGTCTTCTATCTGCTGGGTGTGGACGTTGAGCGATGCCACGGTCGAATTCTTCTTGAGGAGGATCGCGTTGTTGGTGGCCATCCGATGCCAGCAGCGCTCGAACAGCTTCTTCTGCTCCGGGTCGCCTTTTATCTTCTCCAGCAGGTTGGACTGGAGCGAGCGGGCCGGACCGTATACCTCGCCGAGCATGGGCTTGGCCGTGCCGAGCCTGAAACAGTGGAGGCAGATGAGCTGGTACATCTGGGTCTTGCTTATAAGCCTGTCTTTTATCTCGAAGCTCCGCAGGGCCTCGGCGCTTAGGTCTGTCGGTATCGGTGCGCGCTGCTGCGGCTGGGCCGCCTCTTCTTCGGGCCAATCCGGGATCGGCGCCGGGAGCCCGGGGAGGGCAGGCGGCTCGCTTCTTACGGGGCGGAGATCGTTTATCATGCTGAGCGGAGGTGGCTGGACCGGATCCGTCCTCGCTTCCGGCCCGCTCGGCCGGGCTTCCGGTTTCGGCGGCTCGGTCCTGGCCGGAGACTTGAAAGGTATCCGGCTGACAAGCTGCCTCTTGCAGAGCACGTAGTGCAGCCCCTTGTCCAGCGCGTTGACGTCCTCGCTCGTCTGGACGAGGCCTGCGCCCAGAAGCGCTTCGGCGGCTTCAGTGAGCATCTTATCGTCCAGCTTATCCCAGGCGTAGATCGAAGCGGTCTTGGTGAATGTCTTGTTGCCATCTAGAGTCATGCAGAAGTGGTGGCCGTCGCCGTTTATCTCGATGACGCAAGCGGCAGGGGTCCCGGTCTGGGGAAGTCTCTGGATCGCTATCGGCCATTCTGAGGTCTCCTTTTTTTCGATCGGTTCCGCCGGCCGCGAGCGCTTCGCTTTCAGCGCCTCTATCTCAAGGCGGAGAGCGATGAAACGGTCCATGTCGGCGATATCCAACGCGCCGATCCTCACGAGGTTCTTGAACGTCTTGGACGATTCTTCGTTCGCCGTGCCTAGCCCCGCCAGCACGCCGAGGGCGGCTTCATGCTCGCCCCCATGAGGCTCGGCGAGCGCGGTGAGGATGGCGGTCGCTTCCAGCAGCCGCTTCGGCCCGCCCACGACGATATGCCCGACCGACGCCAGCTCGGCAAGTCGCAGTTTCATCTTCTGCGTGAGCGCCTTGGCGCATTCGAAGATCCCCATGTCGGCATTGCGCATGCCGATCTCGAGAAGGACTCCCTGGGCTTCCTCACGCACCTTTGCGGAGCCGGACGAAAGGGCTACGGTTATCGACGCTTCCCGGAGGCGTCCGATGCAGTCGATCTCCCTCCCCATGATGCTGTCGAGGAGGGCCAGGTCTGCGAACCTGCGCTTGAGCTCCGGCCCCGAGCCGGCGACTATCTCCCGGAGGAGCCTTTTCCGTTCGGTCTTCATCTATGTTTATTTGTGAGATAAAATTTATAATCAGTAGTTAAGACTTTTTGCGACTTAAAAGCTGTTAAAAAGGCGAGCTGAGTATCAGTATCGGCAACGATGACGAGACCGTCCCAGACTGATCTGTGATGACAAGAGTAGCTACCGAGTTGCTTTTTGCTGTTTGCGCTTTCCTTCAGCTTCTCATATGGTAAAGCGCCCAAACTTCCTGAGGTCTGAGTCTGCTTATTCGCCCACAGGAGGGCGAATCAACAAACCAGAACCTACAGGAAGGCAAATCATCAAACAAAAAAGCGGATCATCAGCCAAAAAAGCCCGCGGGGCTTCCCAGGGCGAGAGCCGATCGCTCTCGATGGGGGGAGGCGATGGCCGAAAACGGCCACGCATACAATTATTATTCTTATTCGGCAATATCCAAAACGGGAGGTAAATCCAATGAAGCTCGTCATACAGGACGCGCCAGCTCTAAAAGCGGCCGTCGATTCGATAGTGTGCCTGGTCGAGGAAGGGCAGTTCGAGGTCAAGGCCGACGGCCTGCACCTCAAGGCGATGGACCCGTCTCAGATATCCATGGTCTCGTTCACGATGCCCAAGGAGGCTTTCGTCGAGTACAGCGTCCCGGAGGAGATGAAGATCGGGGTCGATATCGGCCAGCTCTCCAACGTCCTCTCGCGCGGAAAGAAGGGCGAGAAGGCCGAGCTGACGATAGAGGAGGGCAGGCTGGTCGTGAAGTTCCTCGGCGACAAGCACAGGCGTACGTTCAAGGTCCCGCTCATCGAGACCGGCGACCGCGTCCAGCGGGAGCCCAAGATCGAGTACAAGAACCATGCCAAGATAAAGGCCGAGGCGATTAAAGAGACGCTCAAGGACGCCAAGCTCATCAGCTCGCACGTGCGGCTCCAGCTCTCGCCGGACCAGTTCGTCGTCGACGTGAGGGGCGAGAACGGGGACGTGAAGGCCGAGTTCGAGAAGGGCAGCCCGGAGCTGACCGAGCTCGAGTCGGCCACGCCGGCCAAGGCCACGTTCCCGCTCCAGTACCTGGAGGACATGGTCAAGGCGACGTCGGCGTCGTCAGTGGTCCTGGTGAACCTCGAGACCGACCGGCCCCTGAAGCTGGAGTATGAAATCGAGGGGGCGAAAGTCGTGTACTATCTGGCGCCGAGGATCGAGACGGATTGAACCACATTACGGCGTTTGTCGAAATGTGTGACACAGATTTATAAACAGAAGGTGGCATAAAATATACTATCGCGACTAGCGGGGAATAGGAGGCTTGGCATGAAGAAAACGGAATTCTCGTTCGTGCAGGAAGAGGGAGACAGACTGCACATCATCGAGGCAGGGAAGCACGATGACTACGAGCTGCCGGAGTTCACCAAGGAGGTGCCGTTCTCCTCGCGCAAGAGGGAGGGGCCGGACGGGATCAGCATCGAGTACGAATGGAAATCCATGAACTCGGAGATGCTGCGGGTCCGGAAGATCGAGTTCAGGAAGGGCGAGTCCCTCTCGGACCTATACCGGGTCGCGGCCAGGGACGGCGCCGACAGCATCACGTTCACCCACAACAGCACTACTTATATCCTCAGGAGGACGGTCCGCGAGATAGCCATGGCCCTCTACAACGCCTACGGCAAGATAAAGGGCGGGATAGAGAACATCGTCGGGTTCCTGAGGACCGCCATCGGCAACGACTATGTGATATCGAAGGTGGACCAGGAGGCCTGGGCCTTCGACCGCAGGATAGCCAAGGGCGGCATACACTACACCGACGTCGACAGCCTCGACCGCAAGAGCAGGAGCAGGCTGGTCGAGATGATATACGAGAGGATAGCCGCCCTGCACTCGAGCTCCCTCATCCTCGGGAGGTTCAGCCTCAACAACATCCTGCTCACCGACAAGGACCTGGTCTTCACCGACCTCCGCAAGCTGAGGGTCTCGAGGAGGAAGTCCTTCGTCATCGACGAATTCAAGAGCGTCCTCCAGTACCTCTTCGCGATAGGCCTGGCCACCAGGGAGGACATCTACGCCGCGATCGCTTATTACACCGCCGAGAACGAGGACAGCTGCCAAGAATGGTATCTCGACCGGACCGGCAGGAAGGCGGCTGACACCCTGGACATAGTCGGCAGGATGGAGCAGGACATATACAGCTGATCACATAGGCTCGACTTTCGTCTCGCCGTTCCGCTCCTTGTCCCTTGAGAGGCGGTAGCTCGACGCGAAGTCGGAGCCCATGAACGCCTCGTCGTGGGTTATCACGAACGTCTGCTTAACGACCTGAGGGACCTTGAACTGGAGGGCCGATGAGAGCAGCTCCACGGCCTCGGAGTCCAGGTTGTGCGTCGGCTCGTCCAGGATGAGCCAGCTGAGCTTGGGGGTGAGTATCATGGCGAGCGCCACCCGCAGGGCCAATGCCGCGCTCGCGCGCTCCCCCCCGCTCGCGACCGTCTCCAGGCCGCGCCACCCGTTCCCGTCATCCACCTCGAATAGGTAGTCCTTCTCGGTCACGTTCAGGCGCAGGCCGTGGTAGTTCTTATAGGGGTAGAATATCGACCATATCTCGTTCATCGCGCTGTTTATCGCCTCGCTGAGGCTTGACCGCAGGCTGACCTGGGTGTCGGCCAGGGCGTTGCGGTAGAGGGAGAGCTGCTCCTCGAGCGCGTAGAGGCCGGCTATGTCCTTCTCCATCGCCCGCATAACGGCGAGCTCTTCCCGGATCGTCCTCAGTATGTCCTGGCTCAGGCGCAGCCGCGTCTCGGCGGCCCTCCTCTCGGAGTTGAGCTTCTCGCCCTCCAGGCGGAGCCTCTCGGCCTTCGCCCGCGACTCCTCGAAAGCCTCCTCGTCGAAGGCCGTCTTCGCCAGGGCTTCCCTGGCCGCGGCGAGCTTCGCCGACTCGCCGTCCATCTCCTTCTTCTTCTGCGCGAGCGACTTGAGCTCCGAGATCTCGGCCCGGAGCCTCTCGGCGGAGCCGGTCGCGGCCTCCAGCGCGCCCTCGGCCGACTTCCTCTCCGAGGCCACGGACGAGAGCTCCGCCTCGGCGGCCGCCTTCTTCGCGGCCAGCTCCTCCGCCACGGCGGCTTCGGCCTTGAGGGATGAGAGCTTCTCGGCGAGCAACGACGCTTTGCGCATCCGTACGAGGAGCGACTCGTTCTCCTTCCTCTCGGCCGACAGGGAAGAGGCGAGCGCCGCCGAGCGCTCCCGGTCCTTCCGCATGAGCGCGTCCTTCTCCTCCTTCACGTGGCTTATCCCCGCGTCGGTCAGCGCGGAATGGCAGACAGGGCACCTGGAGAGGCCGGGCTTCAGCGCATCCATGGTCTGCGACAGCTCGGCTGATTCCCGCTCCAGGGATTTCATCTCGGATTCGGCCGCGATGAGCGCCTGCTCCGTCTCCTTCTGCCTCATGGCCAGCTCCTCGTACGAGAGGCCGCCGAGCGCGGAAGCGCGATCGGATTCCAGCGCCGAGAGCCTCGCGGCGGCTTCCGAGACTGACTTGATCCTCGCCTCGACCGCTCCCAGCTCCCGGGCTTTCCCTCCCGCCCGCTCCAGGAGCGCTTTCAGGGCCGCCTGGAGCTTCGCGCGTTCCGAGAGGACCGACGCGAGCCGCTCTCCCATGACGCCGAGACGTGCCTCGTCTATCTCCTTCCCGGCCAGCTCCCTCCCCATCGCCTCCACGCGGGCCGCGAGGCGGACCTCATCGCGCTTGCGCGTCTCATGCTCCTCGCGCGCCTTCCTCATCCGCTCGTAGCCCCCCATCACCGATGAATATTCCGCCGCCAACGCCTCAGAGGAGGAGGACACTGATTTCAGCGACGACTCGGCCGATGCGGCCTCGGACGCGTGCGCCCTTTCCTTGCCCTCCAGCTCGGCCATCCGCTCCCTGCTGAACCTCTCCTCGATCACCCCGCGCTTCGCCTTCACGCGGTTTATCACGCTGACTATGTTCCCGCGCGCGAGCTCGAACCGGTCCAGGCCGAGCAGGCGGTCGAGCTCCTCCTTCCTCTTGCGTGGGTCGAGGTTCAGGAAATGGTCGATGTTGTTCTGCTCCGAGTATATCGCGCGGGTGAACAGGTCGTAGTCCACGCCGGTGAGCTGGCAGATGTACGCGTTCACTGCCACCGGCCCATGCTCGGCCATCGTGCCGTCCTTGTACAGCTCGGCCGCGGTGGAGACTCCCCGCTTGGAACGCTCGATCGTGCGCTCGGCGCGGAAGGACGAGCCGTCCCAGTCGAACTCCATGACCACCTTCGCCTCCGGCTCGCTGAGGCGCACGATGTTCTCGAGCTTCAGCTTCCTCCGCTCGAGGGCGGGGAAGGTGCCGAAAAGGGCGAAGCTGATGCCTTCCAGGACGCTGGACTTGCCAGCGCCCATTATGCCGACCAGCAGGTTGGTGCCCTTGCGGAACTCGAGCCTGGAATCGGCGTGGGAGCGCCAGTTGACCAGGCGGATGGACTTGATCATCGGATTGTTGTTGGAGGGAAGGGGATTAATCCGTTCTGCTGTAGCTCTCGGCAAGCCTCCGGATCACATAGAGGCTTGAGTGGGCCGACTCCAGCCTCGAGATCGCCTTGACGAAGACGTTCGCCTTGATGGCCTTCCCGCTCCGCATCCGCCCGAGGTAGCGCGAGTAGGCCGAGTTTATCGCCTCGCGCGTGGCGGTGTCGCTCACCCGCATCGCTTCGCTGCCTTCGTCGCTGATCCGCGGGAGCCCCTTCCCGAGGGTGGCGAGGTCCTCCCTCAGCTTCCCGTACACCGCGCGCAAATCGTCCATGGCCTCCTCGCTCATCGGGCCATTGCTTTCGTGGAGCGAGTGCGCCACGTATCCGAGGGCGAGGGTGATGTCGGTGAACTGCTCCAGCGCGTTCGACATGCGGCCCAGCAGCATGAGCTTCGTCGCCTCCTTCTGGGTGAGCTTACGGGACGAAACCTCGATTATCGCCTTCCCGACGCGCTCGTTCACGAAATCGTTGAGGGATTCGCGCTTGATGAGCCGCCTGAAAGTCTCCTCCTTGCCGGTGAAGAACAGCTCCTCGGAGTCGTCAAGGGCCTTGCGGGAGCTCGAGAGCATCTCCCGCACCTCGGCCTCGATCCTGCGCATGGCCTCCGCGGTCACCTGCGGCAGCTCGCCTTCCAGGGCTGAGGTCTTGTACACTATCTCCTCCTCCTTTCCCGGGACCAGGCGCTCGATCAGCGCGGCGAAGGGGGAGAGGACGAGCATGAAGACCGCGGAGAAGATGAGGTTGAACACGGTATGGGCGTTCGCGGTCTGGTGCGCCGGCGTCCCTCCGATGGAAGCGATGAGGGATATGAAAAGCGGGAGGACGGGCAGTATCGCCAGCACGCCGACGAGGTTGGAGACGAGCTGGGCCACCGCGGTACGCCTTGCGAAGAGCCCGAGCCTCCAGGACGCTATGAGCGGGGTGATCGTCCCGATGTTGGAGCCGAGGATGAGAGGGATCGACTGGGCCGGAGTTATGAGGCCGTTGCCGGACATCAGCACGACCAGGCCGGTGAACACGCCGCTGGACTGGAAGACGTTCGTGAGGATGAAGCCCACGGCTATCGCGAGCGGGACGCTGGAGAGGGCCGAGAGGTAGGAGATTATCGTGGGATCGGATTCGAAGGGCTGCATGGCCGCTGAGATCAGGCCGAGGCCGAAGAAGACCAGCCCGAAGAAGAAGACCGGCCTGCCTATGAAGGAGTACTTGCCGCCGATTATCCTGATGAGGAAGCCCAGGATGATGAAGATGGGACCGAAGCTGGTGACGTTGAACGCGACCAGCTGCGCCGTGACCGTGGTGCCGATGTTGGCCCCGAGCAGTATCCCCAGGCTCTGGGAGAAGGACATGAACCCGGATTCGACCAGCCCGATCGTGATGACCGTAACGGCAGTGCTCGACTGCACCAGGGCAGTCACCGCCGCGCCGAGGGTGAACGAACGCAGGGGGCTTTTGGTCGAAGCGCGGATGAACGAGCGGAACGTCCCGCCGGCGGCCTTCTGTATCTCGGCGCTGAACTGCTCGATGCCGAAGATGAAGAGTATGAGCCCTGGGACGGCCGCGAACCATATCTCCCATGTCTCCATGGCTGGAATGAAGCCCCAAAGCTTAAAACTAGTTCACGCAGGGGCGGGAGATCCCGCTGCCGCAGGCGGCCATGCACCTCCCCTGCTCGCAGTAGCCGACGCGCGGCGGGAGCTTGTCTATCTC
>JAWOLP010000063.1:0-13858 GCA_033853355.1 Candidatus Micrarchaeia archaeon
AAAGAGAGCGTCTGAGCATGGGAGACGACGAGGAGCTGGAGGATATAAGGGAGAAGAAGGCCGAGGCCAAGAGGGCGCAGGAGCAGCTCAAGACGACGCTGCGCATGGCCCTGGAGGAGCCGGCCTACGAGCGGCTGATGAACATAGCCGCCGTGAATCGGGACCTGTATCTCACGGCCTCGCAGAACGCGCTGATGTTCTTCAAGCGCGCCGGAAGGAAGATAAGGGACGAGGAGCTCCTCGCCCTCCTGAAGGCGCTGAAGGAACGCGGCGAGAAGGAGACGAAGATAACGTTTCACAAGAAATGAGATGGGGATCAAAAACCCCACTAAGAAATGCGTAGAGGGTTTTTATGGGAAGCAAAGGGATGACAAAGAAGATGAGGCTCGCGAAGGCCAACAGGCAGATAAAGAGGGTGCCTGCGTTCGTCATAATCAGGACGAAGAGGAAGGTAAGCTTCAATCGCAGGAGAAGGGACTGGAGGACGGACAAGCTCCGGATAGAGGACTCGTAAGGTGATTCTAATGGCGAAACTCGAAAGGATATACACTGTGCCGCTCGGCGATGCCTATGAGGCCGTGCGCAACAAGAGGGTGCCCCGGGCGGTCAAGATGCTGCGCTCGTTCATAGCCAGGCACATGAAGGCCGAGGACGAGAGGATACTGCTCAGCAGCGCGCTCAACAGCCACCTCTGGGAGAGGAGCATCCAGAAGCCCCCGCGCAGGGTGAAGGTCAGGCTCGTGAAGGACGAGGGCGAGATAAGGGCTTACCTGGCAGACGAGAAGGTCGAGGCCAAGAAACCCGAGAAGAAAGAAGAGAAGAAGGAGGAGCAAAAAAAGGAGGCTCCGAAGCCCGAGCCCAAGAAGGAAGCTCCAAAGGCAGAGCCCAAGCCTGAAGCGAAGAAAGAGGCCGTTCATAGCGAGCACAAGCACGATGCTCCGAAGACCGAGAAGAAAGAGGAGCAGCGGAGATGAGGAAGACCTCCTATTTCGGCAACCCCTGGATCGGGATGTTCGTCAAGGGCAACGACAGGGTTTCGCTGGTCCCGCTCGACAGCATGGACAAGTTCGTCAACGCGGTGAAGGAGAGCCTGGGGACCGAGACGATAAAGGTCGGCATGTCCGACTCGAACCTGCTCGGCGTCTATGTGGCCATGAACTCCACCGGAGTCATACTCCCGAACATAGTGAAGGATGAGGAGGCGGAGCTGGTCCGCAAGGCTGGCCTCAACGTCTACGTGTCCAAGGACATACACAATGCGAACGGGAACAACATCGCGGTCAACGACAAGGGCGGGATAATAAACCCGAACGTCTCGAACGAGGAGGCCAGGAAGATGGCCGACACGCTCGGAGTGGAGCTGGTCCCGATGAGCATAGCGGGATATTCCACTGTGGGCAGCGCGTGCATCGCCACCAACGGCGGATTCCTCGCGCACTACCGCTCGAGCGAGGCCGAGCTCGCAGCCCTGCGGGACGCGCTGAAGGTCCCCGGCAGCAAGGGCACGGTGAACACGGGAACGGGATTCGTGTCCTACGGGGCGATAGTCAACAGCTCGGGTTACATCGTCGGCGAGGACACGACGGCTTTCGAGGTCGGGCGGCTTGAGGAAGCGCTCGGATTAATAAAATAGTCGCGATAAACGAAATTGCATTGGAGGAGAAACAGATGGTATCTTTCACGGTAAGCGGGAAAATCACCCTCGGAAGGGAGGAGAGGGCGTTCGCCAAGAAGGTCGAGGCCCCTAGCGAGAACGCGGCCAAGGAGAAGACTTACGCGCTCTTCGGCTCCGTCAACGGCGTGAAGAGGAACAAGGTCAGGATCGAGAAGGTGGAGAAGGGATGACCGAAGCCGACGACAACCAGGCCCAGCTGAACTACGAGCTCGCGATATACCGCGAGCAGATCGCCATGATAAAGCGCGAGACCGAGAGGGTCAGCCTGACCACGATAGACCTCACGAACGCGCTCAAGACGGTCGAGAACCTCAGCAAGGACAACATCCTCATACCCATCGGCGGCGGCACCCTCGTGCGGGGCAGCGTCGCCAACACCAAGGTGCTCGTGCCTATAGGCGCCGAGTACATGCTCGAGATGGAGAGGGAGGAGGCGCAGGAGGAGCTGAAGAGGCGCATCGACGCGACCCAGAAGGCGGTCGAGAAGCTCAACGAGGAGTTCAACAAGATCGCCAGGAAGCTCCAGGAGGTCGCCGGCCAGCTCCAGCAGATGCAGGCGCAGACGCAGCTCAGCGAGCGCGTCGAGGGCAACATCCGCGAGGACTACATATAATTTTTCATCCTTGTTTTTCGTACTAAGCATGACCGGCTGAAGTTTGGTGAAGCTTTAACCGGAGAACGGCGGGTGGAAAGCTTCTGTTTGACTTCCTTAAGAAGAAGATCGGCGGCTTCATAGACGGCCTGACCAAGAAGGAAGACGAGAAACCCCCAGAGGCACCGAAAGAGGAATCGAGGGAGCAAGAAGAGATCCCCGAAAAACCCCGGGAACCGGTCCGGCCGATCGAATCCGCGAAACCGCTAAAGAAGGAACCGGAAAAGGTCCGGGAACCGACGCCTAGGGAGCAGGAGCCGATTTCCGAACCGGCGAAAGCGGAGGAAGAGGAGCCTGCGAGAAAGGAGAAGATTGCCGCCCCACAGAAGCCGATGGAGAGAAAAAGCCGAGCTCCAGAAAGCGAGGCCGAGAAACAAACGCCCCGGGGAAGATTTGAACTTCCCAAAAGCAAAGCACCCGAACCTCCTACGAAGAGAACCGCGGAGCCGAAACCGCCGCCCACGGAAGAAGAGCCGCCGTCCATCCTCAAACCAGAGCGTGCGCCGGCTCCCGGACCGATAAAAAAGGAAGAGAACGAGCCGTCGGGCCCAAAAAAACAAGAAACGGGATTCCCAGAACCGGAGCCGCTGGTCCAAAAGGCTCCAAGCGAGGCTGGCGAGAAGCCAAGGGAGAGGATAAAGCTCGGCATCATGGGGACCGTGAAAAGCATCATCACCCAGGAGGTCGAGATAAGCGAGAAGGATGTCGGCGGGATGCTGGACTCCTTCGAGCTCGAGCTGCTTGAGGCCGACGTCGACCTCTCTGTCGCCGAAGGGATAAAGGAGGAGCTTTCCGGGAAGCTGGTCGGGGCCAAGGTCCGCAAGGGGGAGCTCCATTCGTTCGTCAGCGGCTCGATAAAGGACACGCTCGTGGACGTCATGAGCAGCGGCAAGGCCTTCGACATCGCCGAGCGCGCCGAGACCGCCGAGAAGCCGCTCAAGATAGCGTTCCTCGGGATAAACGGGGCTGGGAAGACGACCACCATAGCGAAGGTCGCGAAGCTGCTGATGGACCGCAGGAAGAAGGTCGTGTTCGCGGCGGCCGACACCTTCCGCGCCGCGGCGATCGAGCAGATGGGCGTGCACGCCGAGCGCCTGGGCGTGCGGGTGATAAAGCGGGACTACGGCTCGGACCCGACCTCGGTGGCGTACGACGCGGTGAACTTCGCCAGGGCGCATTCCATCGATGCCGTCCTCATAGACACCGCGGGCAGGCAGGACACAAACATCAGCCTGATGAACGAGATGAAGAAGATGGACCGGGTGATCAAGCCCGACATCAAGATCTACATAGGGGAGAGCATAGCAGGGAACGCGATAATCGAGCAGGTGTCGGCCTTCAACCGCGAGATAGGGATAGACGCCATAATCCTGACCAAGCTCGACTGCGACCCGAAAGGGGGCACGATGCTCTCCATCAGCAAGGTCACCGGGATACCCATAATCTACGTCGGCGTCGGCCAGGGCTATGACGACCTGGAGAGGTTCGACCCCAAAGCCATAGTCGAGCGCATCGTCGAGTGAGACCGGCCGGGCGCCTGATTGATGGTCCAGCCTCAGGACCCGTGGGACTTTGTCCAATGCGTAAGTCAACGCTCATGACCTTTGCGAGCTTCCCTATTGGCCGACGATTGCCAATGGGGTGCAGAGAACAAAGTTCTCTGCCATGCCCTGAGTCAAAGTGGGGCAAAGCTCAGACAGACAAACACAAATGAATACTTTTAAAAACAGTATCAGACACATAAAATCACTGAATACGATACTACATAGAAGGCTTCAGAGGTAGGTGGAATGGCTGACGTTACCGGTATGAAGGGGCAGGAGAAGGACGAGGGGGCTGTCGAGGCCGGGAGAGGCAAGCGCGCGCTCCAATGGACGAAGGAGCACATCCCCTACAGCGACGCCAGGAAGGCCAAGAAGCAGCGTGACAAGATCGAGGACCTCAAGGCCGAGGAGAGGGCCAAGCTCGAGGTCCAGAAGGAGGCGACGCAGTCGGACGCGACGCCTGCGGACGTGAAGGCGCTGAAAGGCGAGTACATCCCCCCGTTCATGCAGAGGTTCATGAACGCCCTGCGCAGGGGGCACGGGACCGAGGCGTCGGAGGTCGGCCTGCTGGTCAGGAATGCGTTCTGCAACGAGCGCTTCATAACGGCCGTGGCGATGGGCGAGGTGAAGACCCCGATAGAGGCGCGCGGGGACCGCACCTACCGCAAGGAGATGGTCGAGGAGAGGAAGATGCTCGCGGCCCAGCTCCAGAAGGCCGCTGCGAGCAAGGATTACACGCTCCCTCCGCTGAACGGCAAGAAGCTCGACATAATATTCCATACCGCCCTCGGGAAGCCGTCGATCTGGGAAGGCGAGGGGTGGAAGGAGAATTCCCCGAACCCTGCCGAGACGATAATGATCGTGGCCGAAAGCTTCGCGGTCGTGGAGAACCCGGAGAAGGCGGACGAGGTCCTCGGGAACATCCTCAAGTTCCTGGTCACTACCAGGTCCTTCACCAAAGGCGACGACCGGACCAAGTCGATGCTCGCCGACAGCGATTACATCTATGACCACATAAAGAGGAAGTCCGCCCCCCCGATCCGGAAGGCGACCGAGGAGTTCGAGGGGTATGCCCGCGGCCTGCTCGCCCTGCCCACCTCGGAGATGCACCCCGAGCTCGGCGTGCCGGGCATCGGGTACCAGCAGCATTACGACGCGCGGCTGCAAACGCTCACCAAGGCGCGGGACGAAGCCAAGTCGATGCACGATGAGGCGTCGAGGAGGTTCAACGACGCCAAGGCCGCCTATGACGATGTCATGGGGAAGAAGGAGGCCGCGCAGCCGAACTGGAAGAAGCTCAAGCCCGAGCTGCAGAAGCGGATACTCGACGCGGAGCAGCAGACGGGCGAGCTGCTCGACCAGCAGAGGGCGGTCTACAACCGCACGGGCAACGCCCTCAGCGCGCGCGAGGAGGACCTGCGCAGGTTCGTGGCCACGCAGAGCCCGGAGGCGCACCTCAGCAAGCTGGTGGAGAATTTCAAGGAAGTGCTCACCCAGGCGAAGGTGGCCAACGCCAGCGCGGAGGCCGTCGAGCAGAAGGCCGAGCCCCTTCTCGTGAACCCCCTGGTGAGGAGGCTTCTCACGGAAGCCGAGGAGGCGATGCTGCAGAGGACGATCTCCGAGAAATTCGCCACCCCGGCCCTCGTGGCCGTGCGGGAGGAGATCGACGGGCTGCTCGACCAGCGCGACAAGGTCCAGGAGCTGATGGCCCGGTTCGAGGCGCGGGAGCAGAAGGGCCCGCAGCCGGCCAAGGCGAGCGCCGTCACTAACCTGCTGGACGAGCTCGATGTGGCCATGGTCACGAAGATAAACAGCGAGAAGGAGAAGCTCGACCAGAGGCTGGGGGAGCTCAAGCAGGCGATAGACGGGGCGAGCTTCCCTCCCGAGGTCCTCGCACCGCTGCAGGGCGTGATGGAGAGCATGCCCAACTACGGCATACCCCGCGCCTACGTCGAGTGGCAGCTCGGGGCGATACTCGTCGAGGACAAGCACGCGGCGGTGCAGGCGATGGCCGAAGCCGCGCCGCTGCCGCAGCAGACCAAGGCCGAGATCTCGAAGGTGAACGCGAGGCTGAGGAAATCGGCTTACAATCCTGAGGAAGTGAGGAGCGAGATCGCGGCCCTGATGAAATCCACGGCGTTCCCGCTCGGCAAGGCCGCGGCGAGGGCGCTCAAGGCCCTCGACGAGGACGGATACGGGAACCTCACGGGCATGACACCGCAGCAGTGGATGGGCACGCGCATAGTCTACGACACCGTCTCGGCCGGATACGACGATTCGAAAGGAGGCAGGGACGGGTGGTTCGCGACCAAGATGAAGAAGGCGAGGTATCACCTCTTCACGGTGGATTCCTACAAGAACAAGGGGAGCTGGCTCCTCGACCACACGGTCAAGAACGACCTTGAGGACATATTCAGCAAGAATCGGACGCAGAGGCTCACGACCGAGATGCCCGACGGCGAGGAGAGGGAGACGAAGATCCCCAGGTGGGCCGGCGGCGCCACGAAGCTGGGCCTGAAGGCTTACCTGGTCGTCTCGCTGGTGGTCTGGGGGACGCACTCGCCGAGCTTCCCCGAGCATTTCTTCCGCTGGCCTGTCCGCTCGCCGGTTACGGCGAGCTACCAGAAGAGCCCGCACTCGCACTGGTACAATCCGGGATCCTACGACTGGGGGATCCGGAACCCGCTCACATGGACCACCGTCGCCCCGAGGCCCCCGAGCCAGATCGTCCGCGTGATCGGCGACAACGAGAACAACTACGTCGAGCTCGCCAACCGCGACTCCTCGTTCTACATGCGCCACTACGGGCTGGGGAGGAGGCTCCCTGGCGAGCAGGACGACCGGGGTATGGAGGCGCGGCTCGAGTGGGTCAGGAGCAAGCCGGCGGTCCTCAAGTATTTCCAGGAGCGCAGGACGCTCAAGGAGTACACCTCTTACGAGGGCCCCGACGTCGTCGGCCGCAACTTCAGGAACCCCGACATGTGCAGCACCGGCCAGAGGAGGATACCGGAATACTGCGAGAACCTCGGCCTCCACGACGCGCAGGCGATCCAGGACTACGAGTTCCCGGAGGACCGGGACGACGGCTGGAGGGCCGACAACCAGCAGATGAGGGTGTGCTGCTTCGTGCGGCTCTCGCCCAACGGAGGCAGGGCCATAACCGACGGCCGCATGCTCAACCGCTCGCAGTCCGACCGCTTCGTGCAGAGCCTGATGGCGTCCGAGCGCAACGATCACGCGACGATCAACGCCGCCTACCTCAACGACCCGAACAACCGCGCGCGGTTCGTGCACGAGTGGTTCCTCGTGACGCCGACCGAGGACGACATAATGGAGCACTACGGGATAGGGGACCGCGACAACATACAGTTCATCGTGGCGCAGGGCTCCAAGGCGACCAACGCGCTCCTCCCAAGATGCTCGACCGAGAGGGGCATGGCGCCGGAGATGATACAGGCCGGCCACAGGGACGAGTTCGTCCACCTCTGGAGGCAGGAGATACAGAACCGCTACGCGGGCCACGACCTGACCGCCGAGGACGTTCCGCAGGAGATTCTCGACGCCGCCTTCAGCGCTGTGCGGCAGACGGCGCTCAACAACCGCTGGATCGAGGACACGAGCACCGAGTTCGCGCGCAGGCAGCTGCGGCAGGAGTTCAGCGTGATGAACCTGCGGACCGACACCGCGATCGACGCGATCCGCGCGCAGACCGACCTGCGCGAGTTCGTGCGCATGTTCGCGAACGTGAACGGGTCTTTCCGCATAAACCCCGACCTGTCGGACGACTTCGTCATCGTCCTGCAGGAGCACAAGCTGGCCGGCGGGAGCCTGAACGACTTCAACCCGTTCGCCGACGCCTGGGGCCCGCGCGTGCAGTGGGCGCTGAACATGCATTACCTGCTGCAGCAGCCGGCCCAGACCGGCAACGAGAACCGCCAGGGCGCGACGCCGGCGCCGGGCGCTACCGCCCAGCAGCAGGCGCCGGCCCCCGCTCCCGCCCCGGACCTGACCCCGGAGGCCGAGAGGTTCTACGCCAGCAGCTCCAACCTGGGCTTCAACCAGTTCCTGGACGGAGTGATAGCCTCGCTGCGCGACGGCAGGGACAGCCAGACGATGGACCAGGTGCAGCGCACCCGCTTCGGCGGGAACCGCGAGCGCATGGACCGCGCGATAAGGGCGGAGGTCTACCGGCTGCTGACTTCGAACGGCGAGAGGGACGCCGTCATGCGCGCCGGCTACGGGGTGACCGTGACCGGCAGCGGCGAAAGCATGACGGTGGCCACCGGCAACCCGAGGACCGCGCGCAACAGCTTCAGGCACCACATCCTCGAGTTCGTCCGCGAGCAGGGCGCGGTCGTGAACCCGCCCAGGCGCTGAGACCGCTTTCCTGATTTTTTTCTCTTTTCCCTTTTTTTCCCGCTTCCCGTCTCCCGACCCGGTTTTTTTCCAGCGGTGTGGAATCACATTTACACACCATTAAATACTTCTGCGTTATATAATTAGTGGAGCCGAGTCGGCACGAGCGAAAGAGGGGGCCTCCCCCTCATCGGCCTTTATAAAGTTACGAGGCAAAGTCCATACGGTGCTGTCTATGGTCAAGAAGAAAGCGGCCGCCAAGGGCAAGCCGGCCAGGAAAGAGACTGAGAAGAGGATACCGGTCAAGACCGACATGGCTTCTGTCGAGGCCGAGACCATAAAGCGCGTCAACAAGACGCTCGCGACCATAGAGGAGTTCCTCGCCCGCTGGGACGCTTCCGGGGTGAAACCCGACGACATGTTCCCGCAGGTGGTGAAGATAAGGCACTTCCATGACGCGCTGCTCGGCTGGCAGAAGACCGCCGTGAAGGCGCAGGGCAGGGAGACTGAGGAGTCGAGGCTCAAGAGGCTTCGCGATTTCGTCCTGATCATAAGATCTTATTCCTGAGGTGTAGACGATGGCCGTTCGAGGGATGCAGGAGAGGACTGAAGCGAGGGAAGGTCAGGAGACTAGGGCGCCGATAACTATCATTCCGACGCGCAGGGCCCTTGGCGACCAGCAGATCGCCCAGCTGCAGCACGGGCTGCAGACGGTGCAGGCCGAGATACAGGGCCTGCAGACGTACTTCAACGGGATCACGATACCGCCGGCCGAAAGGTCGGTGCAGGCCGTCCTCGCCGGCTTCGACCTGTCCGATGCGGCGCTGACGAGGATGGGGCTCACGTCCTACCCGGTCCTTG
This sequence comes from Candidatus Micrarchaeia archaeon, assembly GCA_033853355.1. Taxonomy (GTDB): domain Archaea; phylum Micrarchaeota; class Micrarchaeia; order Anstonellales; family Bilamarchaeaceae; genus Bilamarchaeum. The sequence continues at coordinate 9,089 of JAWOLP010000063.1, forward strand.
GGGAGCGGTACAGGAACGAGATCGACACCATCAGGGAGAACATCAGGCTCGGCAGGGAGGCCGCGCGGGCCGGGCGGATCGTCCAGGCGGTCGAGATCCTCGACCGCGTCAATGCGCAGATTGGGATGATGGGGAGGATATTCGACATAGAGCTCCGCATACTCATGGGAGGGTTGCCAGCCAACATCCACCTCCCCAACGTCGCGCCCGAGAACGCGATGAACGCGGTGTTCGACGGCCTCGAGTCGGTCATACTCGTGGCGCACACGCCGAACGAGCACCTGGCGAACAACGTCTTCGCGGCCGCCAACCTCTACGCGGCCAACGCCGCGGTCTACAACGCCGACAACGAATCCGCGCGGGCCGAGAGGGACAACATATTCCTTTTCATAAGGGACAGGGGCGCCCAGGCCCGCGAGGGCAGGGCCTACACAGAGGCCCAGCAGCGCGAGGACGCGAGGATGCTGCGTTCCTTCCAGGACAACATGGGGTCGCTGCAGTCGCAGATGAGGGATTACAACGCTTCGGTCTTCGTCGAATGGAGGAGCGACATAGCGTTCATGATCAGGCAGGAGACCGACACGCAGGTTCGGAGGAATCTCGAATCCCTCCAGTCCGATCTCGACGCGATCGTGCGGAGGGTCAGGGGAGGCTCCGAGGTCTCGCAGGACGAGATCAGGGAGATCAGCGGCAGGTATTTCCTGCTCAGCGGCAAGACCCCGCCGGCCACCGCCGACGAGAGGGAGCAGAGGATGCGCGACTCGGCGACCGCCCTCCGGGGGACCTCGCGGACAGTCGCGGATGGCTCGCCGGAGTGGTACGGCCAGAGGGCGCTCGACCTGCTGGGGCAGGGCGACGCCAGGCTCGCCGCGCTCGCGATATCGATGGGGATGCTCGAGCGCTCATCCGGCAGGGGAGGCGCGGCCTCCCATGTCCAGCTTTACTGGGATATCAGGGACGCGATAGCCTCCGGCATCACCCCGCCGGCCGGGCTCATGAGCCGCTACACCTCGCAGGTCGAGATCGCCTCGCTCTCGCTCGACGTCCAGAGGATACGCTCCGATTACGCCAGGGGAGGCGCGGCGGAGAAACGCCAGAGGATACTGGCCGCCGCTGATGTGATAGCGGCAAGGCTGGCTTCGGGCGACGTCGCCGGGGCCAGGAGGCTCCTCGACATGGTCACCGCATACGGCGACCTGCTCTCGAGGAACAACTGGAGGCCGTTCACCGGCTCCGAACAGATGGAGGCCGCGATCGATTCCGAGAGGAACGGCAGGAACGCGGAGGAATCGTTCGGGAACGCGCTCAGCTACCATTCGCTCATGGCTTTCGCCGCCGAGTCCCGCTCGAACCTCCGGCAATGGGGGCGCGGGCTCTCCGCCCAGAGCGAGGTCGCCAACGAAGCGTTCAGGAGGGTGGAGGAGCTCGGCGCGGCCGGCGACATAGCGCACGCGAGGCGCCTCCTCACCATGCTCGTCATGTACATAGACTCGATCCAGAGGCTCGGGGTGCGCAGGGGCAACCAGATCGTGTCGCTCAACGAAGCGGGCACGCTCGAAGGCATGGCCAGCGCGCTCCGCGTGATCTCTGCCGGCGGGACCGCGGTCGGCGAGCGCAACGCCGCCGACGTCTTCGCGGAAAGCTACGGCACCGCCCAGAGGGCGTACGTCAACCGCGAGGCGGACCGACTCGCCACGCTCACCGCGCGGCGGGAAGCGGGCAGGGACGACCTGAACGCCGCGCTCGAGATGGCGCGGCAGAGGGCGACGCGCGGGGATTACCCCGGCGCGCTGCTCCTGCTCCAGATGGTCAGCGAGTTCTACGGGGCTCCGCAGCCCGGCCGGGAGGCCGTGTTCAGGCAGGAAGGCGGCAGGCGGGTGGTCGTGAGCCCGCCGGTGGAGGAGAAGGCCGAGGGATGGAGGTACTCGTTGTTCACCGGAAGGAACGCCGGGAGGATACCGGGTTACGTCAACGCGCGCAGGGGCCTTCTCGAGGCCATCCGGCTCGAGATGAACGCGACCGACGACCGCACGCACCAGTCCGCTTCGCAGCTGTTCGACCAGAGCACCAGGCTCGTCTCCGAGACGGAATACCTCATCAGCCAGCACCTCGCCCTCACGCAGAGGTTCGGCGGGACGATACCGTTCGTCAACGACCGCATGGACACCGTGGGGCAGATACCGCTCGGCGAACTCCAGCAGAACAACCGTTTCGCGGACTACATCCCGCTCTCCTTCGTGAGGCAGTACGAGACCAGCCACGCGCAGGATCCGGCGCTGCGCGGGGGGCGCACAATCGACGATCTCCTGGCCGCCGTCTACCGCGCGGCCGCCTCGGGCGACCGCAACGCCTACAATTACGCCGTGGGCCAGCTCAACGCCCGCTTCGATGTGGTGGTGAGGAGGGCTGTGCGGCAGAGGACCATAGACCAGATGAGGACCCAGGTCGGCACCACCAGGACCGCGCTCCAGCAGATGCGCGACGGGTACCCGACCACGGGCGAATTCGCCAGCCTGCCGTCCCAGCGCAGGGCCGAGATCGACAACATCAGGAGGAGCTCGGACGCCCTCCTCTCGAGGCTCGACGCCATCGAGAGCACGACCGACGAGCTCCCGCTCCAGGACTACTCATCGCTGATAGCGAGGACGAACCAGGAGGGAAGGCTCGCCGCGACTTTCTCATACCTCACGCAGCAGATAGGCATGACCGAGCAGTTCCGCAGGGCTGTCGCCTCCGAGAGGGATACCGGCCCCGCAGGCGACCTGCCTTCGAGGACGGCCGCGCGCATACGCGAATCAGGGGACCAGATGAGGGCAGCCCTCAATGCCGTGGCCAGGAACGACCTGCCCGCCGCCTTCAGCGCATACCGCAACGCGGTCTACATCCGGACCGACGCGATGATATTCTATCGCGCGGAGGAGACGCCCACGACCGACCAGGTCAGCCTCAGCGACGTGCTTACCCTGCACCCGCTCCCGAGGCCTCGTCCCACCGATCTTTACCATGTGCCCGGCTCGCCTCCGGGAGACTTCATAGACACCAGGTTCTTCGGGGGCATGAGATTCACGCACGCGGAGAGGGAGTTCGTGCCATACCGCCAGTCCCAGCTCGACGTCTTCAGCAGCATGCTCACAGGATTCGCGGACGGATTCAGCGGCGACCGCACGGTGACGCTCAACGCCCAGGCGAGCAGGACGCTGAGCCAGCAGGAGCTGGAGAACCGGGCGAGGGCCGCGTCCACGATAGAGATATCCACTTTCGGATGCCCGCAGGCCGCCCCGCGCAGCATAATACTGACCGATTACGTCCCCCGCCAGAGGGAGATACGGACCGCCATGAACGAGATCCTCACCGGGCGCGCTGCCGACACCGGCCAGGCCATGGACAGCACCATGATCGCCTCGCGGTTCACCACCGGCGACGCGGGGCTCCGCTGGATGCAGGACCGCGCGCAGCGCGATGACAAGATCGCCACATACACGATGATAGGCGTGGGGATCGCCGCGCTGTTCGTGCCGAAGGTGGGATGGGCCATCAGCGGGGCGATATTCATCGGCCTGGCCGCCGACCGCGTGGCGCTCGAGTACCGCGTGGACGGCCATGCCTCCACCGAGGCGTGGGCCATGCTCGGCCTCTCCGTGGCGACGCTCGGCCTCGCGGGGGCGGCCCAGGGTGTCGGCAGGCTCGCGCTCGCGGCGAGGGCTGCCGGATACACGAGGCTGGCCACCGGAGCCGCTTACACCGCCACGGGCATGCGCATCACCGCCTTCGGCCTGGGCATAGGCCTCACCGGATACGGCATATATTCAGGAGTGCGCGCCCTCCGGGCCGGAAGGACTGAGGAGGGCCTGGTCAACATAGGCCTCGCGCTCATCCCGATCGGCCTGATGGGGCGGGCCGCGATCTCCTCATACCGCGGCCGTATCGCCAGGCCGACGGTGAGCGGGGAGATGGCCGAGGCGCTCGACACTGCCACGGCGTCCGACCAGGTGCCGGTGCGCATCAGCGTCACCGAGCCCGAAGCGGTCGCGCGGGTAAGGGAGTACCAGCAGCAGCCGAACCGCCTGCTGCGGTTCATACGCGATTACCTCGCCGCCGACGAGAGCGGGCGCACGAGGCTGATGGAGTCCATCCCGACGCAGCTGCGGCCGGTGGTCGAGGGGCTGGCGGGCAACGCCGATGTCGCCAACGCGGCGAGGGCGATGGGGCAGCGCGGTGCGATGGCGCCCCTCGAGGCGGCACGGGTCATAAGGGAGACGCTCAGCGGGATCGAGCTTCCGCGCGAGCCGGGGCCGGGCGGCCCGACCGGGTCCAGGCCCCAGACCGACGTTTTCAACCTGATGAGCAGCCCCTCGGGGCTGAGGCAGTTCATAGCGGATCTCCTCGTGCCGGACACCGCGGCGCAGCCCGCTCTTGAAGCGAGGGCAGCGGCGCTCTCGCGCCTGCGGGCGATCCGCGCCGAGAACCCGGATGCGGCCGCGGCCATAGACACGATGATGGCCGATGGCACGGCCACGCGGAACGATATCACCCAGGGCCAGACCAGGTTCACCAACAACATCTGGACGAGGGCAGCGGCAAATCTCCGCTCGGCCCTGCCGGACGACGTGGCTGCGAACCTCCAGCGGCAGCAGATGGCCTACGAGCGCCAGATGCTCCAGGCGGTCGGCTACAACGGCCCGCTCGCCGTGGACGTCCCGGTCGACGTCCCTGTCCCGGGCATGCAGCCGCGGGCGATGGCCAGCGGAGGGGAAGGCGGCCCGACCGGGC
>JAWOLP010000064.1:0-49719 GCA_033853355.1 Candidatus Micrarchaeia archaeon
TGCTCACGTCCTTCCCGATCCTTATCCGGTTCAGGTCGCCCCGGACGGTCGCGTTGAACCATACGCTCGAGCCGTCCCCGATCTCCACGTCGCCGATGATGTCCGCGCTCGGGGCTATGAAGCAGCCCTCTCCGACCTTCGGTCCGCGCCTCTTGTACTCGTATATCGCCATCGTGCCGCCTCCTCAGTCCGCGTTCATCTCCTCAGTATGACCAGGCTTTCCCTCGTCCGCACCTTCTGCGGCCGGACATCGGCGACCCTCTCGGCCCCCACAACTATCTCGCTCTCCCCAAAACCGAGCCTCTCGCCCATCTGGGCGAATATCTCGTCCACGAGCACGTGCGTCTCATGTATCACCGAGTTGGAGACGACTATGTGGGCCTCGCCGTCGTCCGAGAGGACGCGGAGCATCTCGGCTATCGCGGCCTCCATGTCCTTGAAATAGGTGCCGATTATCGGGATGCGGAGGCCTATGTCGCCGACCTCGGGCGGCATCTCGCCCGCGTCCATCCGCCTGCCGATGAAAGAGCGGACGGACCGCATCCTCACCTCCTCCGCCATTGCCTTGCTCATGCTCAGGAGGCTCAGCTCCAGGCCGTAGATCTTGGAGTAGTCGATGTTGTTCAGGTAAGGGGGCGAAGTCACGACCAGGTCCACCGAGCCGCTGTCGAGCTCGAGCGCCCGCGCGTCCCCGAGGAAAACTTTCGGCACCCGCCCCTGCGGAGCGCCGGCGAGCTCCCGGACCATCCTCTTGACCTTCCTCCGGAAGACCTCCCGCGCCGGCAGCGCCCTCTTGTTCCGGTCTATCTTGAGGACGCCGCCGTCCTTCATGACTATGCTCGCCTGCGGCAGCACCGAAAGCAGGGCGAGGAGCAGGAGGTCGCGTACCCGGCCCTCTTCCTCCTCTATGGCCTGCCGCAAAGAGAGTATCTCCCCGTAGTTCCTTTTGGGGAAGGCCGCGCGCGGGCTGAACAGCTCGAACTGCCAGTCCAGGGGGGCGCCCTGAGGGCCTTCTGGCCCCCTTGAACCCCGGTACGGATTCTTCTCGAGGAAAGCCAGCGCGCGGTCCAGCTCGTCAGGGGCGTAATCCTCGCATTTTGCCTTGGAGACGAACACAGCGAGGGGCGAGGCGTCCACGCCGGCCGACTCGATGCCTGCGGCCTTGCATGCGAGAAGGGTCGTGCCGGTGCCGCAGAACGGGTCGAGGACCGTTTTCGCGCTTTTGCGCCGCAGCGAATACTCGACCATCTCGGGCGCGTACCCCTCCTTGTACCAGAACCAGCCGTGGATCGGCTTCTCCTTGCTCAGCTCGAAGGTCATGAAGCGGCCCAGAGAGAGGTCTTCAGAGAGCTTCATCTTCCCTTCCCCAGCACGACCCCTTCCTTGGAAAGGCCGTCCGCCTTGCCGTTCTTCTCCCTCGGGATGTGCTCGAACGATACCTTTATGGTCGAGCAGAGGCGATCGACCTCCTTCTTCAGGGGCAGGAGCTCGGGATCCTTGACCCGATACTCCCTGTTGAGCTGCTTGACCACCAGCTCGCTGTCGCTCTTGACATGGACCTCGGTCTCCCCCATGCTGTGGGCGGTCTCGAGGGCCTTTATGATCGCCTTGTACTCGGCCACGTTGTTCGTGCCCACGCCGACGTACTCGCTGAGCTGCTCCACCATCACCCCATCCCTGTAGATGACGATGCCTATCCCCATCGGGCCGGGGTTGCCCGAGCAGGCGCCGTCAGTGTAAGCGATGATCATGATTAGGCTACGAGCGGCCTTTTTATTAAGATTGGCGCCCGCCCTATGTTTATATATTCTATCCGCTCGGATTCCCATATATGCCGCAGACTTTCCATCCTTTCCCCGTCGGGAGCATGGCCAGGGCGCTCCTCGGGACGCTCATACTGCTGATCATCGCCCTGCTGCTGCGCGATTACCTCGAGCCGCACACAATGACGATAGTCCTCGCGATCGCAGTCATCGGCCTCCTCGTCATCGCGGGGCGGTTCGCATCGTCGCGGTTCAAGACCATCGAGCTCGGCGATCGCACCATCACATACCAGTCCGGGATACTCTCCTCGAGGAAGATAACCCTCGCGTACGACAAGATCACCGAGGCGAGCTTCTACCAGCACCTGACAGACCGGATCGTGGGGGTCGGCACGCTCAACATAGATACCGCCGGCGGGATGCCGATAGCCATAAACGTGGCCGACGTCCGCGCGGCCGACTACAAGACGATCATGGACCAGATCAATGCCAAGGGCGGCGGGAAGTTCCCGTAGCCCTTTTTAACAGTTCGTCAACGGAGTGTCTATCATGCCACCCTACTCGTTCCATCCATACCCGATCCTCCACATCGCGTCCGCGATAGTCTTCCTCGTGGTCGTCGGCGCCATCGTCATATTCCTCCAGGACCCCCTCGGCGCGCTTTTCCTCCCGCTGCTAGGCGTCGTCATCCTCTACGCCCTCCTCAGGATAGCTTACGCTTTCGCCGTGGCGAGCACCTACACGGTCCGCCTCGACGAGAACGAGATCTACTACACCTTCGGCATATGGCGCAAGAACGAGTACCTCCTCCCGTACAACAAGATAACCGAAGCCAGGTTCTCGCAGAGCATGACGGAGCAGATCTTCGGGATAGGGACGCTCAGCGTGGATACCCCCGGTTTCACCGACCTCCCGCTCCGCGTCCAGGGGGTGCGGATGCGGGACATCCAGGCGACGCTGGACACCATAAACGCCAAGAGCGGCCCCACGGGGCAGGTGAGCACCAATGCAGGAAATAGAGATGTCAAATGATTACCTCGTGATACGGAGCAGGCCGCTCATCCTCAAGCTGCGGAGCCTTGGCGCCGGCGTGGAAGAGGCGGACGAGACCCGGATCACCTATCTCGAGGCCGCCTATTTCGCCGACCGCGGCGTATTGCCGCTCCGGAAGGAGGAGCTGATGGAGCGGGCGTCCAAGGACGACCCGCGCGCGACTGAGAAATACGCGGTCATCAAGTACCTGCGGGACCGCGGCTACATCGTCCGGCCGAGCCTGGACGGCACCGGCTTCCTCCGCCTCCACCGCAAGGGCTACCGCCCGGGCGAGGACAAGACCTATTACCTCATACAGGCGGTGCAGAAGGGCTGGAGCGCCAGCGCCGAGTCCCTCCTGCCGGCGCTGGAGACCGCGGGCAAGCTGCGCAAGGAGCTGGCGATCGCGATAGTCGACCCGGCCAAAGGCGAGCCGGTGTTCCTGAAATTCGGGAAGATGAACTTCGACTGATACATTTCCTTATAAGCTCTGCCATCCCTTATTTTGTCATAATTACTGGTGATTAGTCATGGATAGGTCCTATATCGTCGAAGCGCAGAGCGCGGACTTCGGAGCCTCCAAGCCCGTCGTGGCCGTCGTGTTCATGAACTCCGAGCCCTCGAAGGGCATGCTCGCCGACCTCGGCCTCAGCGCGATATCCAGCATGACCGCGGCGAAGCCGGAATCCAGGCAGCCGACAGAGCCGACGATGTACCTCTTCCCGCGCGAAGGGGCGGCCGGGGTCCTGGTCAAGAGGTTCGACTGGCAGGGCAAGGTGACGAGCACGCTGAGGCTCTGCGGCGAGCCCCACGAGATAGTCCCGCCGGTCAGCGGAGGCAACTCCGGCCGCCTGCTCTACGTCCCGAGCGCGTACGTCGTGTCAGGCGCGGTGAGGAACGGCCCGAGGCTGGAGCCGGTGACCGCGGTCCTGTTCCTGAAGCCTTCCCCTGGCAAGAACTCGCCGAAGCTCGAGATGAAGACCCTCAAGAGGCTGGGGCTGGAGAAGGTTTCCTCCACCGAGCGCGTGAGCGCCTGCGAGGACGTGCCCCAGACCGCGATCTACATATTCGAGAAATCGCCCTCCGCCTCTTCCGTCCTGGTGAGGAAGGCTCCTGACTGGGAGCGGCCGAAAGCCGACACCGTGGAGACCCTTTCAGGGGAGCCGCATTCGCTCATCCCGCGGGTGTCGGGAGCGGCCGCGGACCGCTTCGTCTATCCCAGGGGCGCCCTGGGCAGGAGCGATTTCCCCGCCCCGCCTCAGCAGGCCGGCGGAGACGCGCCCCAGTCCCGGCGCAACCGGGCATAGGGATTTTAACGAAGCCTGCCCAATCAAAGCCATGAGCGGTCCGCTAGGAGTCATAATCGCCACAGAGGAATCGCCGTCCACCTCGGAATTCTCGTTCGTCGTGAAGGACAAGGGCGTCCGCAAGGGGCAGTACGTCCAGGTGCCGCACGGAGGAGGGCTGCTCTTCGGATTCATCTCGGAGATCGTCAAGTCCAACCGCTATTTCGAGCGCGCCGAGAGCGTGGCCGAGTTCGAGCGCGGCTCGGGCGTCTCGTCGCAGTTCCCCTCGGACTCATGGGAGTACATGGTGGGCGTGGTGAAGATACTCGGGGTCTTCAGCAAGCGCTTCGAGCGCGCATTCACCCCGCCTTCGCCGGGCGCGGAGGTGTCGACCGCCCAGCCGGAAGTCCTCAAGGCTTTCCTGGGGTTCGAGGATGGGGGGCTGGCCCTGGGCGCGATCGAGCACCACGACGTGCCGGCCAGCATCTCCATGACTCGCCTCCTGCAGAAGCATTTCGCGATCCTGGCCATGAGCGGGGCCGGCAAGTCCCACCTGGCGAGCGTGCTCCTCGAGGAGCTGCTCGAGCGGAAGAAGGAGGCGGGGCGCGTCGCGGTCATCGTCGTGGACATCCACGGCGAGTACGCGGGCTTCGTCCACGACCCGCGCTATGGGCCCAGCTCGAAGGCGATAGACGGGAACGAAATAACGATACCGCTGAGGAAGATATCCCCTGAGACGATCATGGAATGGCTGCCCCAGCTCTCCTCGCCCCAGCGCGAGGTGCTGAGGCACTCCCTCGAATGGCTGAGGGAGGAGAGGAAGGACGCGGACGGATACAGCTTCAAGGAGCTGCTGGATGCCGTCGAGCGCATGGACGTGGCCAAGGACGAGGTGAAGCGGGCGCTCAAGCGCAGCCTCTCGGAGCTGAAGCGCTACCGGTTCCTCTCCAGGAAGTCCGAGAACCCGCGCCTCATCCGCGACGTGGCGCCCGGGCGCCTCCTCATACTCGATTTCAGCCCGATAGACTCGCTGCGCAAGAAGCAGATACTGGTCGCCATGCTGTCGCGGAGGCTGTTCAGCCTCAGGAAGAAGGGGAAGATACCCCCGTTCCTGCTCCTTATCGAGGAGGCGCACAACTTCGCCAGGGAGAAGGCCGAGGAGAGCGAGGCGGTCTCGCGCGGCATCATCGAGACGATCGCGAGGGAAGGGAGGAAGTTCGGCGCTTCCCTCTGCCTCATCAGCCAGAGGCCTGTGAACCTGAGCACCACCGCGCTCTCCCAGTGCAACACCCACATCATACTGCGGGTCACCAACCCCAACGACCTCGAGCACATACAGATGAGCTCGGAAGGGATAGACGCGCGCGCGGCCAAGAGCATAACCTCTCTGAAGGTCGGGGAGGCCATCGTCGTCGGCGAGGCGGTCAACTACCCCGTCTTCATAAGCGTGCGCGACCGCAAGTCCCTCAAGCGCGAGAAGGGGGCCCCGCTGCACCAGCAGGCCGTGGAATTCGAGGAGAGGCAGGCGAAGAAGGAGAAGAACGCCGAGGCGTTCATCTGAATCCTTTTAATGCTTAATCCCCCATACCGCTCATGCTGAACAGACTGGCGCTCGCCGCAGTCCTCCTGCTTTCGGTCTCATGCGCCATCAACGTCATCTCGCCCTCGGCCCAGGGCATCTCGGAAGGCGACACGATCGACGTCGGCACAGTCGGTCCCGGCCAGACGGTCTCCATCCTCATCGACCCCAACGTCACCACCGGCGGCATACACGGCATCGGCGGCAAGTTCGACCAGGCCGTGGCGGGGGGCCTTCCGCTCGGGTGGACGAGCCTGGACAGCAAGCTCTACCAGGATCCCCTCCAGGTGAGGGTGACCGCCGACCCCGACGCGCCCGAAGGGAACTACACCTACCGGGTAACTGTCATAGACGAGAACAACGGCGAGGGTCTCGGCAACCTGACGTTCCTGGTGAAGGAGAGGATCATCTACGACGTGATGTCCTTCAACGTCTCGCCGTCCTCGCTCACCGTCGGCCCCGGCCAGCCGGCGAGGTTCGCGATAACGATAGCCAACAAGGGCTCCACCAGCGACGTATTCCAGGTCAACGCGACCGGGGCCAAGAGATGGGAGTTCAAGAAGCCCGTGTTCGTCCCGGCCCAGAGCACCAGGACGATATACTACGAGATCGTGGGGCAGGAGGAGCAGACTTTCCAGCCGACGATAAACGTCGTGTCCATGGCCAGCGGCAGGATCTCCGGCCAGCAGAACGTCACGCTGTTCATCCGCTCCGACCTGCTCGGAGACTACCGCGCCACGAACAACGGCGTGCTCGTCTTCCCGATCTTCGAGGCGCCGATCTACTCGCTGGCCGGCCTCCTCTCGAACCTCTTCGGTAAGTGATTTTAACCTCTTCCGGCCAACAGGGTGACCATGTCGAAGCGGGAGGCGCTTGCCTATGTCATAGAGAGGCTCAGCGGAGCCCGCGGCCCGCTCTCTCCGCGCGCCCTCGAGACGCTCAAGCGGGAAGCAGCGAGGGCGCACAAGGAGATGGTGACGAACCCTGAACTGCTGGATGCGTTCCCGGAAGAGCTGCTCACCCCTGCCATACGCTCCCTGCTGCGGAAGAAGCCGACGAAAACCCTCTCGGGGGTCACGCCTGTCGCCGTCATGATAGAGCCGCAGGGCTCGTGCAAGTGGGGCTGCGCCTACTGCCCGTTCACCGGCCTGGCCGCCAAGAGCTACACAGGATTCGAGCCGGCGGCGCTGCGGGGGAGGCAGGCGGGTTTCGACCCCTACCTCCAGGCCTCTGGCAGGGTGAGGCAGTTCGAGGGCGGAGGGCATGCCGCCGACAAGTGCGAAGTGATCGTGATGGGGGGAACGTTCCTGGAGAAGGACGAAAGCTACAAGCGCTCTTTCATCAAAGGGGTCTATGACGGCCTCAACGGGTTCCGCTCCGCCACGCTGGCCGAATCGGTCGCCGCCAACGAGACCGCGGCCCACCGCGCCGTCGGCCTCACGATCGAGACCCGCCCTGACGTGTGCGCCGGCCACATCGGCGAGATGCTCTCGTACGGTGCCACGCGGGTCGAGCTCGGGGTCCAGCACCCGGATGACCGCATATACGCCCTGGTGAACCGCGGCCACAGCGTCAAGGACGTCGTGGATTCCACGAGGGCCCTCAAGGACGCGGCATTCAAGGTCCTCTACCACATCATGCCAGGCCTCCCTGGTTCGGATCCGCGCAAGGACGTCTCGATGGTCAAAAGGCTTTTCGACGACCCGTCATTCCGGCCCGACATGCTCAAGATATACCCGACCCTGGTCGTCGGCGGGACCCTCCTGGCCAAATGGGCCTCTGAAGGGAAGTACGAGCCTTACGGCGCCGAAGAGGCAGCCACGGTGATAGCGGAATCCTACCGACACATCCCCGGATACGTGCGGGTGATGCGGATACAGCGCGACATCCCGGCCGGCCGCATCGAGCGCGGGGTGAAGAAGAGCAACCTGCGGGAGCTCGTCGAGTCCAAGATCCGGGAGAAAGGGATCGAGCCGAGGGAGATACGGTACAGGGAAGTCGGGTTCGCCAGAAAACACGACGGCGTCGCGGGATTCCGCCTCGAGCGGCTCGATTATCGGGCGAGCGGGGGGAAGGAATGCTTCCTTTCGTTCGAGGACGAGGTAGGCACGATAGCCGGATTCATACGGCTGCGCTTCCCGCCCGTGCCTGAAAACAGTCCAGCCGCCGCCCTGGTGCGCGAGCTCCATGTCTACGGAACAGAGGCCCCGCTGGACGGGGAAGGGAAGGTCCAGCACCGCGGCCTGGGGGGCAGGCTGCTCGCCGAAGCCGAAAGCGTCGCGAGGGAGGAGGGATTCCGCGAGATGGCGATAATAAGCGGGGTCGGCGTGCGTGAATATTACCGGAAGCGCGGGTACCGCCTCGAAGGGCCGTACATGCGCAGGACGCTCTGAGCCGCGCTATCTCCTGAACATCCTCCCCACGATCTCATCGCCGATGAAAGCGAGCGCGACAAGGAGCCCTCCCTCATAGCCGCCGACCGCGACTCCGTAAAGCAAAAGGAGCGCTCTGAATACGGCGAGCGGCCAGTTGATCGCCATTCAATCCTTCCTGAATGAGAGCCTCTCCTCCTCGTTGAACTCGCGTAGGATCTCGTCCTGCTGCTTGAGCAGCTCGAGATACTCCTTCTGGAGGCCGGCGAAGCTGTTCTCCTCGTCCTCGTTGAACGACTTTATCTGCCTCTCGGCGTTCCGGAGCTGGATGGTGGCGTTTATCACGCTGATCCTCTTGAGGTTCTCCTCGACTTTCCCCCTGGATTCCTCGCTGACCCAGACCGAGCGGTTGGATATGTCCAGCCGCACCTCCTTCTCCCTGGCCTCGTCCGAGGGCCTGATCTCCTTGCCGACGGCCTCGCAGAGCAGGCCGCAGCGGCGCATGAACCTGGCTATCTTCGCCACGCCTTCCTCGTCGAGCGAATCCACCGCCATCGGGCCGGCGATCGAGCCGGAGCGCACGGCGGAGAGGAGGGCCGCCCTCTCCGGGGCCGCCGCCTTCGCGATCATGACCGAGAGCTTGGCTATCTCGAGACGGTTCTCGTGGTTCTTCTTCACCACCAGGCCGCGCTCGCGCAGGACCTCATATGCGCTGCCGTCCTTGACCTTGAGCGCCTCCCGCAGGGCCAGCGGGGGGAAGGAGCCGAGCTTCTGGCCCAGGGCGTCGAGCTTGTCCTGGTTCGGTATCGCCAGCTCGACCGCCGCCGCCCTCGCCCTCCCGGCCAGCTCGGCGGCATTGGCTGATACGTGCTTCAAGGATTCGTCTTCGGTGCCCAGCACGGACTTCTTGAATTCAAGCTCGGCCTTTTTTTTGTTTAGCTCCAGGAGCCTTGAGAGATCCCTTGCCGTTATCTCCATCTTTCCCACTCAGAAGGAGTATTACTACGACAATTATTAATAATATCGCGACTCCGGCGGCCACGAACGCCAGCGTGCCGTCGCCTTGCTGCCTGGCGGGCTGCTGCCCCGGCGAGGCGGGCGCCATTTCCTGCTCCATCTGCGCCGTGGCATTGTCCAGGGCGAGCGCGAAAGCCTCGGTGTTCGCCGCGGCGGCGCTCTGGTTCTGGGCGGCGAGGTAGGCGGCGTGCGACTCGTATATGTTGCCCCAAAGCGATTCCATCTTCGCCCCGCGGTATGTTCCGGTCGAGTTCGACCGGAGGCTCTCCTCGGTCGTGATGACGTAGACCGCGTCGTATATGGCAGCCCCGTAATGGCCGGCGTCGAACGAGTCCGAGGCGGTCTGGAGCTTGGTCGCCGTGTCCTCCGTGGACGGGCCGAGGGCCTTGGCCTGGCTTATCTCGCTCTGGGCCAGCCCCTTCCAGGCGCTCTCATCGATCGGCGTGCCTCCCTGGGGCGCCGCGGCCAGGAGGCCTTTGGCGACCTCGCACCAGCCCTGCGCGTACATCAGGTCGTTGTACTGGACAACCTTCTCATCCTCGATGAGGTTGCCGTCTGTGGTGATGTTCCCGAGCTTGTTGTAAGCCCACTGCTGGCGCAGGTCGGCCCCGACCACCCACTGGAAGTTGGCATCCGTGAGGTTGGGGCGGGTGATGTTCGTGAGGCACACCCCGACAGCGCCCTTGGCGCGGGGGAGGTCGACGTTGTTGTCGAGTATTATCTTTATCGTGGAGAGGTCGATGTAGTTGAGGAAGGCCTCGTTCGCCGCGCTGAAGAGGTAGCCGCTGGAGTCTATCTGCTGCTGCCTCTGGACCTCGTTCTCGAAGAACGCCTTCATCACCTGGGTGTCGTTGTCCTGGACCGGGAACGACCCCACGAGCCCGTTCTCGAGGTCGATCATGCGCTGGGCCACGGGGCCGAGGCCCGATATCTTGCTGTCATCGTATTTCGGCAGCTGGGGTATCTGCCGCATCCTGGCCGAGAGCGGCTGCTGGGGTATCGAGGTGTTCTCGGTCATGAACCCGATGACGTCCTCGACCTTCTGGGCCTGGAGCACGGTTATCCCGTATTGGCGCTCGACGTTCCGGAGAAGCAGGATCTCATAGAAGCTCTCGACCGGCGTGATGAAGTACTTGGCGCCCATGCGGGCCGCGCCGGTCGCCTTCTCGTACAGGCCCCCGACGGGGCCGACGTCACCCGCCTGGTCTATGGTGCCCGTGATTATCGCGTCGTTCCTCTCCGGCTTCCCGCTGAGGAGCGAGTAGGCCATGACTGTCAGCGCTGTCCCTGCGCTCGGGCCGTCTATGAGGTCGGTCGAGGGGTTCGAGCCGAAATCCACGAGCACGTCGCACCCGTCGCCGCTCCCTGAAAGGCCCCTCGCGTACGATACGGCCTGGTCCACGGAGTCCTGCGTCATCAGGCCGGTCCTCGGGAAGACGCTGAGATACGTCGTGCCGGTCCCCTGGACCAGGCTCATGCTGACGTTCACCAGCTCGCCGTCGCTGCCGACGACCGCCGGGACGTACTTGTAGATGGTGCCGCCGCAGTAGGCGAAACCAATCGAGAGCAATGCAAGTAGGAAGGCAAGGAGGCGCATGATATTTTTTCCTCGTCTAGGTTAATAAACTATTGCCCGGATATAGCAAATAATGGATAAGGACCTCGAGAGGAAGCTAGCGAGCCTCCGCAAAAGGATACGGAAGCTGGACAGCGCCCTCGTCGCTTTCTCCGGCGGTGTGGACAGCACTTTCCTCACCAGGATATGCCGCGAGGAGCTGGGCGAGAAGGCCGTGGCCGTGACAAGCCTTTCGAGCTCTTACCCGAAGACCGAGCTCTCGCTAGCCCGCAGGGTGGCGAGGATTGTGGGCGTCAAGCATGTGGTGGTCGATCCCGCCGCCGAGCACGGCGCGAAGGAGCCGGGGGCGAGGAACTCCAACATGTACAGCTATCTCAAGAGCCTCGCCATGCGGATGAAGCTCAAGCACGTCCTGGTCGGCTCGCACCTCGACGACGCCCGCGAGGGCGGATTCAACATCACCGCCGCCAAGCGCGCGCGGGTCAGGACCCCCCTCCTGGAGAGCGACCTGTCGAAGGCCGAGATACGGCTGCTGGCCAAGGAGCTCGGACTGCCCAACTGGGACAAGCCCGCCTCCAACGAAGCGCCCCCTGCTGGCAAGGCCGGGAAGCTGCGGGCCGCGCAGGCATATCTCCGCTCGCTCAGCAAGGGCGCGGCTTTGACGGTGAAGGGGAGGAAGGTCCTCATCACGGCCGGCGCGGCCGCGATAGCCGACCTGGCGCGGCGCATCGAGGAGATCGAGAGGAAGATGCGGTCGCTGGGCTACTCCGAAGTGATGTTGAAGCTGGCTTAGGGCCTTTCCTCCTGCATCACTTCGGTTAAAGGCCCGCGAAATCTTCAGCCGGTCTGACTAAGGTACGACGCTCTACGTTCCAATTATACCGGCTACTAGCACCGAGGTCAAAAAGTTGAATCAAAAACAGGTCCTTTTTCTTTTGATTCGCCTTTTTTGGCTAATGATCTGCCTTCCTGAAGGCAAATAGGTTCTGCCTCAGGAAGTTTGTTTTGGTTTGTTGATTTGCCCCGCGGAGGGCAAATATGTTTACCTCAAGAAGTTTTGCCGGCCTTTATCCGAAACTTTGCTTAGGGATGATTAAGGGCAAAGTTTCATCAAAGGTCCTGAGGCTGACCTCAGGAAGTTTCGCGGGCCATTAACAAATCAGTTTTGGGGCGCCTTTTTCCAAAAGGCGCTCAGACTACTTTCTTGAAGGCCAGGATCCCCTTCTCGGTCCTGAAGAACTCGTAATCCTCGGAGAGGTAGAGCTTCTCCAGCGCGCTTCCGGCCTCGGTGATGTAGTCGGCGATGTTCCCCTTCGGGATGTCCTCGTATAAGTAGCCTATGCAGAATTTCAGCCCGCTCCGCTCGGCCTCCTTCTCCCTCTCCCCGAGCAGGATGCGGCGCACCCCCCTGCCTTCGTAGGCCAGGAGGACTGCTGGGTCCTCAAGGTATAGCGCGTTCGGCTCGCCGCTCATTATCCTCTTCGATTCCAGGTCCAGCTTGGCAGGCCATGCCAGCCCGACCCCGACGAGCATGCGGTTGACCGTGGCACCGAAGCTCTTGCCGTAGGCCACGATGTTGCCGACCTCGACCTCTGTCACGTCGAACGCGCATTTCCTCATGACCTTGACGCAGTCCTCGACGTCCTCGCCGTCGAGGCGCTTGACCTCGACCTCCTCGGTATCGAGGAGATGGACGAACTTCTTCTTCAGCTCCTCGGCCTCCTGCTTCTTCTCGGTCTGCTTGAAGGATTCAACCATATCTGCTCACATGAAGCGCGTGTTGCATGCTGGGCACTGCGTAAGCATAGTCTCCATCTTATACCCGCAGATAGGACATATATAAAAGGTTTTATTAGCCCTCTCTAGCTCCGCCTCGAAGCTGTAGCCGCATTTGGTGCATTTCTTGGCGTCGAGCTCGACGAGGTTCCCGCACTTCGGGCATTTCCGGCGGAACATGCTCTTTATGCGCACGCCGCACTTGGGGCACCTCTCCATGCTGAGGTTGATCGTCTCGCCGCAGTTGAGGCACTTCTGCACCTGGCCTTTCCGGTTCGACGACGGCGGGGCTCCCTTGATAGCCCCCTTGATCAGATCTCCCAGCCCCATTTCACCATCTCATGGAGAGCTCGTTATATTGCAGTTGATGTCGTAGTTCTTCAGCGGCACCTGCTGGACGTTGCAGAAGTTGGACAGCTGGTTGACGGCGTCGATGCTGCTCCCGAAGCCGCAGTCCACGTTCGGGTCCCCGCTCTTGGGGAACACCAGCGGGCTGTTCAGCGGGGTGGCGAAGGACTGCTTGGTGTACGTGTAGGGGGTCGAATTCGTGATGTTGGCGAGCAGGCAGCATTTGTTCGGCTTGGGGATCCCGCCGATCACGTCCAGGTAGAGGTCGCTGGTGATGTCGCTCATGCTCCCGTTGGGGTATTCGACGGTGCCGTTGGCGTACGTCTTGATGCAGTGGTAATAGCCCGGCACGTCCTTGCAGAGCGTGCATTGCCCCACCACCGTGTTCTCCGGGCACTTGTAGGCGCTCGCGTTAGCTCCGGAAGGCAGAACGCACGTCTGGTTGTTGTCGCAGACCGGGGACGAGCTTCCGGCCGGGGGACCGCAGTTTTTGTTCACGAAATCGAGGTCGTTGCACGGGACGCACGGCGTGTTGTTGAGGTCCTGCACCCTCGTGAACATCGCGTTGGGCGGGATGGTGGACATCTTGTGCATCGCGCTCTCGAAGGCGCAGAACTTCGCGGTCTTGGAGCCCACGCCGCCGCTGACATCGACGAGACCGGTGTTGTCGTTGCCGGCAGGCCCGCGGGCGGGCGAATACACTATGCCGATGACGCCCGCCTTGACGAGCTCGCCCTGGCTGTCGACTATCGCGTTGAACAGCTGCGACACGTTGGACTCGCTCCATGCCGGGTCGCTGTCCTTGACGTTGAACCCGACGACCATGGTCGGCACCCCTCCTGACTGCAGGGAAGCCCTGCCGTAGGCCGTGAGGTCGTCCGCCACCGCCTGCGCACCCTGGGCGCTCACCGAGGCGTGGTCGGAGACCTGGTAATCGAACGTGATGAGGTCCACGAGCTTGGCACCCCTCACCAGCGGGTTGGAGACGATCGGGCCTATCGTGTCGTTGAAGTTCTGGAGGCTCGAGGGGTGGTCGACATGCACTGCCGCGAGGCAGCCGAAGCAGCGGTCATGGAGCTCCGTCGTGCGGTTGATTATCTCGTCTATCTTGGCCTGCGCGTCGTTGGCGTCGCTCACATGGTCGACGATCGCGACCGACGCGCCCATATGCCCGAAGAGCCTCTCGAAGTCGTACTGCTGGTAGTTGAAGGCCTGGCCGCAGTTGCTGAAATAGAAGAGGCAGAATATCGAGTTGCCGTTGCTGTCCGTGGCCGACGAGTCGGGGTTGGTGATGTTCCAGTCGCTGTTATCGCTTATGTCCAGGACGGGCATGATGCCTGACTTGAGGTAGTTGCCCATCCTCTCCTTGAGTATCGTGGCCTCGGGGACCGTGCGCGGCGAGCCGATCGCGCCTATCGAGTCAGAGTACTCGTTCACGTCCGTTATGTACGGATTGTAGCAGGTGACGTTGTCCGTCACCTTGAAGCCCTGGAACCCGACCCAGTCCGCCTTGTACTGCGGGGTGCAGATGGTCGCGTAATCGCTGACGTACGTGTTCTGTATCCTCATCGTCGCGGCGGGCATGTAGACCCTGCTGACGGCAGTGATGTTCTGGTAGGCTAGCGTCGAGGTCGTGCAGGCCTGGCACCAGCCGAACGTCTTCATCTGCGGCAGCTTCGTGTTGTCGTCGATGAGGCACTGGCCGAAGGATTTGGAGGTCTGGTTGTACTTCAGCAGGTAGATGTACCTGGAGAACGCGATGTTGTAATAGTAGTTGACGTCATTCCCCCAGAGGCTGAACCACCAATAGGCATCGTTCGACAGCTCGCACGCGCTGGTCCCGGCGGCCGTCGACATGCTCTCGTCATAGATGTTCCTGGCGCGGAGGGCCTGGGCGGCCGTGGCGCTCATGTGGTAACCTATCGGCCTCTGCTGGCTGAGGCCGTAGTTGGTGCCGGAGACGTAGCTGCCGAAGATGGTCAGCGCCGGGTCGTTTAGCCCCTTCTGGTAGTTGATGACCCACGGCATCGAGGAGAGGGCGATGTCGCTCGGGTCCACGTAGCCGCCGCAGTCGGTAACCCCTTTGTTGCCTATCGCGGTGGCGCGGGTGTCGAAATACGGCTGGAACGCGGCGAGGAGCTCCTGCCAGTCCTTGTCGCTGAGGCTCGTGAGGTCCACCCTTATCCAGTCTTTGGTCTCGGTTATCGTCGTCGGGGCAACCGGGGCTCCTGGGCTGCACGGCGCCGCCGGCGAGGCCTGCGTCGGGTCGCACCAGTTCGTGCATTTGGTGGAAAGGTTGGTGGCGCCCGAGGTCCAGCATGCGTATATGCAGGAGGTCCAGCAGCTGGTGCTGCCGAGCGTGGAGTTGGGCCTCGAGGGCAAAATCTGGGTCATGTTAGGTTTGCAGTTCTTTATCAGCAGGGTGCTGTTGAAGTCGCTCGGCGAGACCAGAGAGTAGCCTATTATCGTGTTGTTCCGGTACTGGACGGTCTTGTCGTCCTTGAGCTTGCCGAAGAACACGGCCCCGCCCGCAGGCGGTCCGTCGGCCGAGGTGGTCGTGGTCGAGGAGCAGACCACGGTGGTGTTCGTGTCGTTGTTCGTCCCGTAGTCCCAGGGGCAGTATTTCTTCTTGTCGTTGTAGAAGTATATGCTGTCCATGACCTTGTTCTGGACCCGGTCATACCCGACCTCCCAGACGGTATAATACGTGGTGTTGAAGCTGTTCCATGCCGCGTCGAAGGGGGTGAGGTCGGAGACTATGCTGGTGAAGCTGGAGGGCATGTGGAACTGGCCGTAGCTGGTCTCGACGTGCATCGGCAGTATGTCCACGTTGGCGTAGTGGCGGTCCGGGACCGCGCCGTTGCCGGACTGGGTCACCGTCGTGGTCGGGGCGCATATCACCTTCGTCATCCCGTTCTCGTCCTGCACCTCGTTGCAGTCCGTGACCACGTCTATCATCTGGTCGCCGGCCTGCTGGAGCATCACGCCGCGGTTGTACACGGTCGTGTCGCAGCTTCCGGAATAGCAGTCGTTGGCGGAGACGTCGCATTCGAATGGCGCCCTGGCGGTGCCCTGCCCGTTCAGGTCGTAGATGAGGGTGGTGTGGGCTATGGAGAGGTACTTCTTGTAGTAGGCGTCGTCGATCTTCTTGTACACGTCGCTCTGGTTCATCGCGGGGGTGTCATATGTGTAGAAGCCGTTATTGGACGACTGCCAGGTGTCGAAGAAATCGAGCCTGCCGAAATGGGAGAACTTGTAGTTCGAGATGTCGGGGACGACCGGCTGGTACGTGATGGTGGTGATCCCCGGCACCCCGGTCGAAGACCTGCTCGCGGCGCTCTCGCCGAATCCCAGGAAGCCGGGCACCGTCGGGTCCTGAACGCAGTCGGACGAGACGTTCTGGGCCGGATCGATCTCCGGGGACAGGTCGCCGTTGAGGTAGTTCATGTAGCGGTCGACGCGCACGTCGTCGGCCTTCCTCGGGGGATTGACGTTGCAGAACTTATCCGAGATCGGGAAATAGTACCGGTACTGGTCGAACTCGTCGAACGAGCCGCCGACCCCCATCCTGAACACGTCTATCTGGGACTTCGAGTTCTTCATTATCTGCCGGAGGCTCGAGTCGAGCGGGTTCAGCACGCAGCGCGCCTTGTAGAACTGCAGCGTCGCGCTCTCCTTGTTGAGGTCGGGCGGGGTGTCGCCCTGGGCCTGGTCCACGCTCGTGTAGCCGGGCGCCACGCGCGGCTTGTACGCGAAGTCGCCGCAGACCATCGCGACGCAGTTGGGGGATATGCAGGAGACTATCTGGTCGTCGGTGCATATCGGGATTATCGTGTCCTGTCCGTTGACGGTGACGTTGCACCCGCTTGTCGCGTTGCAGCTGTTGGTGGACGAGAAAAAGGCGTCTGTGGTGTTCAGGCTCGTCAAGTTGTATAGCACGCAGCCCGGGTTCGTGGCATTCGAGGCGTTCACCTTGAGGCAGCACCCTAGCTTCTGGACCGGCTGGATGCAGCCGGCTGCGATGAAGACGACGATAAGCGCTAGCGCGACGATCCTTTTCATCAAATCACTTTTGAAACCATCTTGGTCAGCTCGTACGTGTCTCCGCCGAGCACGGTCATTATATAGCGCACGAACACCAGCGTCAGGAACAGCGACACCAGCGGATGCAGCATGAGGCTGATGTACGAGTCGACCAGGTCGTTGCGGGCCGTCTCGAGGCTTATGCCTGCGGTGCTGCCGAGGCCGGAGGACTCGAGCGATGTCACCACCGAGACCGCCGTCGTCATGGTTGCGTAGCAGTACGGAGTGTAGGAGGATGTCGGGACCGCCGGCGTTGGGGGCGCGGCCGTGAATCCTGGGTCCAGCAGGACGAAGAAGACCGGGAATATGAAATACATGCCGATCCCCAGCGCTATGAACAGGGCGCCGGGGCCCCTGGTGAAATAGAAGCTACGCAGCAGGATCCCGACCGGTATGAACACGTTGAGCATGTTGCTGCGGAGGTAGTCCACGAGCATGTACTGCGCGTCCAGCCCTATCAGCATCGTCGTTGCGAGGTTGTTGGTTATCCTCTCGGTCTCGGTCTTCTTGTAGAGGGATCCTATCCAGTCGCCCTTGAAGAAGGTGATTCCGAAGAGGCTCATCGCGAGGTTCAGGGCCGCGAAATCGCCTCCCGCCCCGTCCAGGACCGACTGCTGTATCTGGGCGACCTCCTGGGCCTTGGACTGGAGCCTGCACTGTATCGCCGAGAAGGCGTCGTCCATCACTCCGCTGCCCGCGTGGATGTTTATCGACGTGCCTTGGCAGGAGACAGAGCCGGCTATGACGGTGCTGGCTATCTGGAGCGCGCTCGACACCATGACGACCAGGAATATCGCCATGAAGGCCGTCGCCCCCGCCTGGAGGATCTCGGAGATCGCGTAATTCTCTACCTCCTTCAGGTAGAAGGCGCGCGCGAACATCAGGATGAGCCCGTGCACCAGGACCGCCACGATCACCGCGAGTATGGAAAGGGGCAGCCAGTTGTCCATCCATGAGACTCCCCCGTTCCAGAATACGTCGTGGATGGACAGCAGGAAGCTCATAGCTACACCAATTGAGTGATTCTACTTAAATCTATCTCCTCGCCATAGAGCCGGGAAACGTACGAGACGCTCGCCAGCGTCGCGAGCAGCGCGAGGGTCGGGAAAAGGACCCCCGCGATGAAAGCGAAGGCCGCGAAGCTCAAGGCGCCGGGGACATTGTCCGTGCTGCCTCCCAGGTACGTGTTCCTCACGTAATCCTCGCCCATCGTCGACGAGCCGAGCTGCGACCCGCCTCCCTCGTTGTTCGGGAACACGCTCTCGTCGTAATTGGACATCGAGACCCCCGCGGGCGCGAATCCCGTGTTGCTGTCGAGCAGGACCGGGGCCATGATGTTGAAGACCGCGAGCATGAACGGGTAGATGAGCAGGAACGATAGCGCCACGGCTATGAGGAGGGAGCCGAAGCTGCGCATATACGGCATGGCGCGCATGAATATGCCCATGGGCAGGAAGAGGAAGACGAAGCCCCTGTAGATGAACAGCAGTATGAAGAAGAAGTTCATCGATGTGAAGAAGGTGATCACCGTGGTGTTGAAAGCCATGTTCAGCGCGGCGCTCACCGCCCCGTATCCGCCGAAGGGCTGCAGGTTGTCGCCGGAATAGCCGAAGAGGCATCCCCAGCCGATCCTGCCTGTGTTGTAGTCGCATATGAACGCGTTGAAATACGTGAGGACGGTATACGCCTCCAGGTGGTACCTTATCATGACGAGGGCGTTGTGCGAATAGGTCATGGAGTGGTTCATGTACGCATACGCGCTCTGGTAGACGTTCGCCGATGGTATCGGCTGCGACGGGAGGAAGAAGCCGTTGATCTCGGCCATGTTTATGTTGCAGAAAGCCGTTACGATGCTGGTTATCAGGAAGACGGTGCCGACCGAGATGAAGAGCTGGATCACCTCGGTCTTCGCCCAGAGGGAGAGCTTGGGGTTGCTCAGCAGCCGGCTCGCCATGAAGGTGATCGCGATTATTATCGCCGTCACGACGGTGGCCAACGCGACGTACGGTATGATCGTGGAGCTGAGGAAATCGCCGAAAGGCGCCCCGCACATCAATTGGGTATCGGTCATTTCAGGCGAACCTCGCTATGCCGCTGACGTCGACCTCGGCTCCCATCAATGAGGTCAGCGCTCTCAGGCTTGCGATGAACATGAGGAGGGCGATGATCGGCCCCAGCGTGGCCCGTATCATTATCGTGTCCATGTAGGCGCGGATGTCGGCCCTCATGCCGGTGTAGGTGGAGTAGGCCTTGGCCGAGTTCCCCTCGTCGCCGCTGTTGGTGTCCATGGCGTTGCACTCCGCTATCGAGGCCGACGGCGACGCGCGGTAATCCGCCGAGAGGGTGTTGGACGGGTCGTCGAAGGTCTGGCGCAGCATCTCGTTGAAGATGACTCCTGCCGGCAGCATGATGTGGAGGGATATGGCGAGGGCGATGAGGAACCCGCCTGCGCCCCTGGTTATCTTGAATGTCCGGAGGAGGATCCCAAGCGGGAGGAGCATGGTGAGGGCGTAGGTCTTCGAGAGCTCGATCAGCCTGTTCATGGAGGCCACCTCCGTGATGGCGAATCCGGTGATGCTGCCGGCCATCGACAGGGGGGTCGCGAGCATGCTGAAGCCGCCGCAGCCGCTGACCGAGTAGCCCATGCCTAGGATGTTGCACTGACCGGCCCTGGAGGCTTCGATCGAGGCGGACTTGTCGAGGGACATCACGTTGGCCATGATGATATTGTTGAGGTCGTTGTAATCGCTGGTCAGGAGCCCCTGCGCGGCGTCCTGCATCGTGGCCGCCCCGCCGGTGAAGGCGATGTTCGTCGAGATGGTGTTCAGGAGGCCGTTGGCGCCCACGAGGACCGCGAGCATGACGGCCAGCGCGATCACCTGGAAGAGCTCTTCCTTGGCGGTTATCTTGAGCTCGTTGACGTCGAAGCCGAAGCCTATCGCGTAGAGTATGGCTATGAGCGTGACCGAAAGGCCGATGGTCAGCCCGGCTATCCCTTCCCACTGGGCGAAGGCGAGGGGCACGAGCAGCAGGAGGATTGCTAGTTTCTTCATCAGAACAACCTCGAGAGCCCCGGTATCTCTATGTCACCGCCGAGGAAACCGGAAAGCCCTTTGATGAACACGAGCGTCGCCACTATGTTGAAGAGGGGCAGGAGATAGACCGGTATCATGAGCTTGGCCAGGTCCTGCACCTCCTGCATGCCGACAAGCCCGTTGGCGCCCACCTTCGTGAAAGTCGTCGGGTCAGGCACGGGCGCGTTGTCCGAAGGCTTGCACTGGTCGCTGCACTGCGTGTTTATCGGCGGGGAATACATGTACGCTTCCTGGGAATATAAGCACATCTCGCACGCGTTCCTTGGGACCAGCGCGCGGAAGTCCGACTTGCACGAGTCGAAGCCGCAGCCATATACCGTGTTGGTCGTGTATTCCTGGGGGAGGCTGGTGGCCACGATACGGTGGTCCAGCGGGCAGCTCTGGCACGAGTTGTTTCCGGCCGCAGACGCGTTGAGGTCCTGTATCTGGGCCATCCTCACCTTGCAGCCGTCCGTGCACGAGGCGCAGGCGGCCAGGTAATTGCCGTTCCCATCCTTGCATGTGGCGGGCAGCTGGGCCGAGGGCGTCGTCGCGAGGCTGTCGATCCTGCACTCGGCCGGGCATCCGCTGCAGATGTCGTTGCAGAGGCCGGTCTGGGGCAGGACGTACACGCACGAGCTGGTGGCGGTGAGGTTGGCCGTGCAGTCCGAGGCGAGCGCGCACCTGGCCGCGGCCGCCTTCGTCGCATCGTCATCGCCGGAGCTCTTCGTGGGCCGGTAGTTCAGGTCGTTCCTGTAAGCCAGCCTGCAGTCGAGGCTGGAGGCGAGGCAGTTGCCGCCGGGGGTCACCCCGTCGGCCTGCACGTTGCAGTTGGATTTCAGGGGCGGCACCACCTTGCACGCGTCAGGGCATGCCGCGTATTCGGTCTGGTTGATGTTCTGCACCAGGTGGATCACCTTGCAGTGCGGATCCAGCGCCGCGCAGGCCTGCTGGACCTGGGCCGACTCGTTGAGGCAGGTGGGCGTGTTGGGATACGGCAGCTCCCTGCATATCGAGGGGCAGATGTTGGTCGGCGGGGGATTCGCGCATCTCGGATCCGATGCGCAATAGTCCGGAGGCCCGTCCTGCCTGCATATGGTGGGGCAGGGGTCCACCTGCCCGTAATAGCACGATAACACCGTCTGCCCGTAGACAGGGTTGCTGGAGTTGGTCGTCGTGGCCGGAGCCGAGCTCACGGTCCCCCCGAGTATCCCGGCGGCGGTGTTCTTGTCCGCGACCGAGAACGCGGCATAGACGTCGTTAGGGGTGGTGAGGTTGACCCCGTCGGAGGTGTATGCCAGCGGGGCCATGATGCTGCACTCGGCGGGGCAGTCGACCTCCGGCAGGACGGTCCCCTTGTCCCCGTTGATGGTGGTGTCCAGAGTGACCCAGTCGAAGACGTACATGCCGGGGAAGAAGAACATCAGCCCTATCGCTATCGCCATCAGCAGCCCGCCGAGCTTGCGCGTGAAGAAGAAGCTCCGCCCGACGATGCCTATCGCCAGGACGACCGGCATCATCTTGAAGCATATCTGCTCGACGATGAACACCTGGGCCTCCATGAAACCCAGTAGGTTGGTGTAATACTCGAAAATGATGGTGTACGTGTCGCTCTTTATGACGTAATGCCCGGCTATCGTCGTGGTGGCGCCTATCTGCAGGCAGTAGATCGTGAGGCAGTAGAGGCCTATCCTCCGGCCCGCCATGCCGGCAGCGTCCACGTTCTGCTTCAGGGCGTCCTTGGCCGCTAACTTGGCCGAGTTCATGTAGTCGTCGAGGTACGCGTTCGTCACGCCCTGGAGGCAGCTGGTGGTGTTGCCCGAGCCGACGCCGCCGTAGCACGAGGGGATGGTCGCGGCCCCTATCCCGCTGGTGGAAACGACGCCCAGCACCACGACCTCTATGAACGCCAGCACGGCCATGAGGCTGGCCACGATTATCGCGTTGGTTATTATCTGGACCAGCTCGGTCCCGGCCCAGGCCTTGACCTCGGGCATCTCGAAGCCGATCCCTATGGCGTAGGCTATCGCGACGAGTATCACAGAGAGCAGGATCGCCATCACCGCCAGGAGGGCCCAGTTCCTCGCGATCTCGTAGGCGAAGCCGGACGACTGCTGCTGGAAGTTCTGCTCTGCCGCCGTGTTGGCGAACGCGAGCGCGGCGAAGGCGATCAGGAAAAGGACCCATATCTTCCTCATCCGATCACCCTCAGTGCCTTGTGCATCGACGAAAGGAACGTGACCAGGAGCGCGATGGTCAGGTTAGGCAGGAAGAACGCCACCGGTATGAGACGGGCGACGTTCCAGAAGCTGTCGGGGTTCGTGCACGTCTGCACGGGCGCGCCGCAGCCGCTGTCCACGACGAAATCGCAGACCGCTCCCGCTACGTTCTGGCAGTCCTGCGGCGTGTTCACTATGTCGTACATGGAGAAATTGAATACGTACATGAACGGCACCAGCACGTACAATCCGATGACTAACGCTATAAGCATATTGCCCATCTGCCTTGTCGGGATGAACAGCCTGAGCACGAAGGCGGCGGGAAGTATCCACTGGACAACGTTCTCGGAGATGAAGTTTATGATGATCTGCTGCATGCTGATGCTCATGAGGGCAGGGATTAGGAACGAGTTCACGATTATATCGTACTGGTTGGACTGTATCCTCTTGTAGGATCCGGCGGTGGAGGTGTAAGAGTTGAGCAGCGGCCATTGTATGCTCCAGGCGAAGGTGGAGTCCATCAGCTTGTCGAGGTAATTCTTTATGTAGCTCTGCGAGAGCCTCGTCGCGTTGTTCTTGGTGAGGTTGAGGTAGCAGCCGGCCGCGCCCTGCATGCTCTGGCCGGCGCCCAGGCAATTCGAGGGATAGGTCCCCAGCTGGGTGAAGGTGGATGTGAAGAAGAGGTCGATGATCCCACAGGATGTGAGGATTATGCCGCTGACGCCCGCGAGTATGACTATCGAGAACGCGAGGTGGTAGAGCTCGTCCTTGGCGAAGACGATGTAGCCCGCGTTCGTGAAGACGTTCCCGACCGCGTAGGCGAGCGCGATCACGACGATCGTGAACGTTATTACCGCGGCGATGTTCAGCCCCTCGGTGCTCAGCACGATGTCGGTCGCGTTCGAGACGCAGGAGAGGCTGCCCACGGTCACGTTGGTCGGCGTGACATATCCCCCGGCCCAGGCTGAGAGCGGCAGGACAGCCAGCGCCAGCAGGATGATCATCGCTCTCATATAAGCCTCTGTATGCCGGCCATGTACCATTCGCCCCCGAGGGCGGACGACAGGCTCCTGGCCCCGACTACGGTTATTGTCGATATGGCTATTATGTCCAGGTAAGTCAGTATGACGAGGTTGTTCAGGACGGAGAGGAAGTCCCATAGCTTGTCGAAGACGGTGCAGGAATAGCATGTCACATTCAGGGTTATCCCCTCCCATATTATGAGGAGCACGGTCATGAGTATCTGGAATATCGTGTTGATGAGCGGGTAGATGACATACTGGACCAGCGGCTGGCAGACCGCGAAAAGCCCGGGCCCGATTATCGGGATGAGGTATAGCGGCAGGCAGACGACTATGGCGAACAGCGGGTCGGTGAGCGAGAGGATGGTGCGGAGGAAGACCGACTCGCACAGGCCCTCGGCGACCGTCATCTGGTACGGGTTCGCGTCGAGGGCCGAGGTGTCCAGGGAGGGCGTGACGGTGCTCTGGTCTATCGTCCCGTTGAGGGCGTCTGCGATGAGCACCGAGAACGGCAGGAACACATACGCCGCGATCGAGAGGGCGATCATGGTGTTCCCCAGCTTCCTGCTGAAGGGTATGAGCCTGAGGATGAACGAGAGCGGAAGGAGTATCGG
The DNA here is from genome assembly GCA_033853355.1 of Candidatus Micrarchaeia archaeon. Taxonomy (GTDB): domain Archaea; phylum Micrarchaeota; class Micrarchaeia; order Anstonellales; family Bilamarchaeaceae; genus Bilamarchaeum. Next base: position 23,762 of record JAWOLP010000064.1, read on the forward strand.
CGGAGTTACCGACTGGATGAAGACGATAAGCAGGCGGATGCCTTCGGTCAGGAATATCGCGTTGGAGACCGCCTGGGATGCGACGCTGAGGGTTCCCAGCAGGACCGCTATGCCGGCGAGCGGGTTGGTGGAATAGCTTATCGAGACGTACCAGAGGGGCACGTTGAGGTACGGGGAGTATGTCGCGGCGGCCCTGATGGAGGTCGCGGCGGAGATGAGGTACTTGAAACACAGGTCGAACTTGGCGAGCCATCCGTCCAGCACGCCTGTCGAGGCGCTGATATAATTCGTGTTGCCCGTCAGGGCCTGGCTCACTCCCGTGAGCGCGAACACGCCCCCCGTGAGGATCGAGACCAGCAGCAGGGCTGCGATGAATTCCCTCACTTCCGTCTTTGCCCAGGCCTCGAGCTTCGGGTCCTGGATGGTGTGGGCGAGCATATTGGACATGGCGATGAATATCGCCACGACGACCGCGACGGCGGGCACGGCGAAGGTGAGGTCTATACGCTCGATCGCGGCGAATGCGGCTGGCAGGATCAGGAGCATGATAAACGCCAGGCGCAGCCTCATGCCTAGATTTCTTGCTCATGTATTTAAACATTTACCGTTGCCAAACGGCACGAGAAGCCGGCCGCGCCAGCCCGGTCAGTTTTATTTATAAATTTACTAATTCGATATGTAGCATGCGAAAACTGGCCATCATCGTGCTGCTACTCCTCCTGCCCCTGGCTTATTCCGACAACACATGCATAGCCTGCGCGACCTTCGCGAACGCTTCGCAGGCCCACATCCTGCCGGTCCTCGACGAGTCCGGCAAGACGCTCACCCTCAACGCCTACTACGAGAACCTCACCGCCTCTCCTTCCAGGGTGCCGATAAACTCCACCATAATAATAATAGAAGTGACGAACTCGACGAGCCTCCGCCAGATATACAAGGTCTACACGGACCAGCAGGGCCAGGCGGTCTTCAACTTCGCCTCCACGATGCCCAACGGATACGATGGCTGCATCAATATGAAGTCCCTCTACTGCCCCTTCTGCGATCCGAGCGCGCCGCTGTGCGGCTTCAACGAATGCCTCCAATACTCCAAGATCAACACGTCTCCCGGCTACTACACCAACGCCCTCAACGTAGGCGGGGTGCAGAGCGCATCCGACATCCCTGACCAGGGCGCCTCGGTCTCTCCGCTCAACCCGAACAGATATTTCCCTGACGTCGAGATGACCACGTACTGCGCCCCTCCAAGGCCCCTCTCCGCAACGCCGGCCCTCTGCCTGCCGCTGCTCATAATCTTCTCGCTGCTCTCCGGCGCCCTCTACATGACGGGCAGGAACCCGTTCGCCGGCTTCAACATCGGCGGCCAGAGGGTGGGCAGGCACATCCGCTACCAGGCCAGGGGCAGAGGATTCTCCTTCAGCGTCATGAGCGCAATAAGCGCGGTGACCACGGTTACCGACTCGGTCAAGGCCGCCAGGAAAGGCGAGCTCGGCAAGAGGGAAGCGGCCGCTGCCAAGAACAGGGTGTTCGGCGCCGGCGCGTTGATGGCCAGCTCGGCCGGACGCACCAAGCTCTTCAGCGCGATGTCCGTCGCAGGCCGCGCGGCGAAGGGGAAGGGATTCACAAAAGGGATACAGGCGTACGGCCGGGTGGTGGAATCCGGCATGGCACAGTCGAGCGGAGCCTCGCGGGGGCCGTCCGCGACGGCGACAGCCGGCGGCGGGATGGTGATGACTCCGGGCGGCGGCGGCTCGACGCTGCGCGCCTCCGACCTCAGCTCCAATCGCTCGGGCTTCTTCGGCTACTTCCTCAACGTCGGCCAGGCGCTGGGGACCGTCGCGCTCTTCATGCTCGGCAACAGCAACGTGGGCCGCTGCCTCACGAGCATGGGCTCATGGTTCATGTGGTCTGGCTTCATAAGCAACCCGAACAACCTCAAGATGTCCGAGGACGTCTCCCTCACCGGCGGGCTCGTCCGGAGCGAGGCGCGCGCCAGGACCGACATCCAGGCTATAAACGACATACTCGGGTCCGGAACCGGCATCCCGGTCGATCTGGGTGGCGGGCAGCAGGGGATGGCCAGGAACGTCCAGATCATGCGCGACAAGGACAACAACGTGACCGGCGCGGTCCTCGTCCTCGACCCGATGCCGGGCTCAGGCGTCAACGGCCCGGTGACGGTCAGGATGAACTCGCAGGGGACGATCACCGAGATGAGCTTCACGGTCCCGAAAGTGGACGCGCAAGGAAGGCCCGTCCTCGACCCGTCCGGGCAGCCCGCCCAGGTCCAGCTCATCGGACGGCAGGACGCGCAGGGCAACGTCCAATATTTCACCAGGGAAAGCGGAGGGCGCGAAGTCGCGGTCGATTCCACCCAGAGGGTGGACGTGGTCCTCGGCAGCGGCGCCACGCAGCGGACCATCCACGAATCCATAGGGACCGTCATGATAGAAGCAATGCCCGGCTCCTCGATCCACGTCGGCGGAAACGGCAGCGCCATGATGGACCAGGCCGCCAGCACGCAGATGACCCTCAGCGAGATCAATTCCTCGCTCCGGACCGAGGTGGCGAACGTCAGGGCGCAGATCGACCAGCGCCTTTCGGACGAGGCGACCAGGAACCCCGATGTCCAGAGGCTCGTCAACAATCAGAGGTACGACGTCGCCACGAACGAGCTCCACCTGGCGCTGGGAATCTCGGAATCCGACCTGCGGACCGGAGGGCACGGCGAGCTGTTCGCCGGCCTCGCAAAGCCCGGGGAGCCCGGCCAGGGCGGCCACGAGAGAGCGGTCGAAGCCGTGGGCACGGCCTGGACCCACACCCTCGGAGCCACCGATTCCTCCGGGGCGCAGGTGTTCGGGAGGAACGCTGCGGACCGGAACCACGTCTCTGAAGACAGCGCGCCGTACGTCGCCGCGGCTCTCGACCGCATAGTCGGCTCCTCGACCCTCGACGGCCTCGCCGGGATGGACAAGCGGAGCCCGCAGCAGATGAGGGATGCGCTGATCGCAAACCTCACGGCTCCGGGCCCGAACGGCGTGAGCAGGGAAGTCGCGGAGACGATGGTCCGGGGGATGTCTGATGCGACCGTGACCGGCCTCAGGGACTCGCTTGTGAGCGGCGCGCGCGATACACGCGCGGCCATGACCTCCGCAGGTTTGCCCGAGCCTATGGTGAGGGAGCTGGGCCAGGTCCAGGTATCCCAGGTGCAGAACCTGGCAAGGGCGGCCGGCGAGATAAACGATCCTGCGGCCATGCTGGCCCGCGATCCGAACAACTTCAACGTCCCAAGGGAAGTGCGCGGGATGCTGGAGGAGCGCAATCATTGCCTCGCGATAGAGCAGGGCGCGCGCAATTCCACGAACACGACCTATCTCCCCAATGGCGAATCCATCTCCACGATGGACCAGAACACGTTCGGGGCCTCGAGGTACACGCGCGAGCAGTACGACCGGCTGACCTACTCTTCCGCAGCCCACGTCGCGCAAGGCTCCGGCCTCTTCGACATCGTGGACCCGGTCGGCTACCAGACCAACCGGACCGTCTCGGAGGACCTCAGCGCGGGCACCTCCGACATGTCCGCAGCGGCGCGCTACAGCCGCAATTTCGCATCATACGACGCAGGCAGGGCCGACGAGGTTTCGCACCAGGAGCAAGCCGCCAGGGACTCTGTGCTGACCTCAATCAACGGCGGCAATTTCGACCAGGCGCGCTCCGTCGCCGATGCGCAGGTGAGGCATTACACCTCGCTGGGCGACCAGCAGTCGGTCCAGGCGTGGACGAACATACAGAGCGAAGTGAACAGCCTGGCGGAGGGCGCCGCGGCCGCGCGGCAGGAAGGCAGGCCCCCGCCGTGGGAGTCGAGCCCGCAGGCGGCCGCGATGGGGCCGGGAGCGGTTGCCGCCACGATCGCCAGCGCTCCGCCCGCAGACGAAGTGGGCCGGCGGACCGCCACCATAGAGGACCTCGGAGGGCGGGAGACGCGCTCGAGGCTCGACATAGCCGATGCCGTCAACAGCGGCAACTACACGCAGGCCGAAGCGCTGATATCTGATCGGATCCGCCATTACCGGGAAGTCGGCGACGAACGCTCCGCGCTCGTCTACGAGCTTGCGCAGACGCAGGTCTCGGGGCTGAGGAGGAACGAGTATTTCGATCCGGACTGGGCCAAGGGGCACCCGGGAGACATGCCGACCGCGCTACAGCATGCCCGCGACCAGGTGCTAAGCGACATAGGCGTCACGAGGATCCCGGGCGCGACCGCCGGCCAGGCCGACACGTTCATTCCCGGCGGAGGCCTCGGCGGCGATTCAATGCGCATGACCGGCCGCAGCATAGGGCAGTCCTACGACTTCCTCCGGCGCGGCGAGGAGACGATCGTGGACGCGACCACGCGCATGGACGGCGAGCTCTCCTCGCGCGGCAGGGCCGACGAGGGTGTCCGGGGCATGAGGCAGGGACCGCGGCCGCCAAGCGATTGATATCATGGAGACAACGCCGCCTCCGGTCAAGCGCCTCAAGAGGCTCCTGACGTCGGGCAATCTCTGGCTCTACATCCTTTCCCTACTCAAGGCGGACGGCAGGCTGTACGCTTACGAGCTGGATAAGCGGATCGAGCGCGAATTCCAGTTCAGGCCCAACAAGATAATGGTGTACATGGTCCTCTACCGGCTCGAGAACGAGGGGCTTATCGGCTCGGAGTTCCAGGAGCGGAGGAAATACTACTCGATAACGCCGAAAGGCTCCGAAGCCCTCGAGCATGCGAGGGGGTACTTCAGGATGCTGGCTGAGAGGCTCTGAACATGCGTTTGGTGATCACCGGCACCCCTGGCACCGGCAAATCCGCCGTCGCGAGGCTGGTCGCCAGGAAGACCGGCATGGAGCTGGTCGACCTGAAAGCGGTCGCCAGGAGCCGGAAGCTCGTCTCGCGCTCGGGGGAGGTCGACACGCTGAAGCTCGCGGGCAGCCTCTCCCGCCTCAAGGGAAGGGACGGCTTCGTCGTGGAAGGCCATCTGGCCTGCGAGTTCCGGATCCCGGCCGATGCCGTCGTGGTGCTGCGCTGCGATCCGCGCGTTCTGCGCAGGAGGCTCTCCAGGCGGGGCTATGGCACGAAGAAGCTGTCCGAGAACCTAATGTCCGAGATGCTCGACTACTGCACCCAGCGAGTCAATGCGGTCTATGGGAGGGAGCCACTGGAGCTCGACACCAGCAGGCGCAGCGCGGCCTCCAGCGCGGATGAGATCATCGGAGCGCTAAGGCATAAAAAGAAAAGGCTAGATAAGGTAGATTATTCAGGCGCACTCATCAGATTCCTGAAGGTCAGAAGATGAAAGAAGAGAAAAAGCTCATGGAGGCCGCCCTTTTCATCAGCTCCAGGGCCATGTCGCTCGAGGAATTCCGCACGCTCACGGGCATAGGCGCCCTGGGCTACCTCCAGGGCGTCCTGGAGGAGCTGAAGCGGGATTACGACGAGCGCGGGAGCGCGGTCGAGATAGCGGAGATCGACGGGAAATACGTCATGAAGGTGCGGGCGGAGCATCTCCAGAAGGTCAAGCAGTTCGCCCAGGACACCGAGATAAGCAAGAGCGCGCTCCGCACCCTGGCCTACATATCCAAGAACGACGGCATCATGAAGTCCGCGCTGGTGAAGAAGATCGGGACGCATGTCTACGCGGACGTGAAGGAGCTCGTGGAGGCGGACTTCATAAAGGCGACCCGCGCCGGCAGGACGTCGAAGCTCACGCTCACCGAGAAGTTCAAGAGATACTTCGTCCAGCAGGCAGCGCCCGAGGAGCCTGCCCAGACGACGCTGCAGACGCAATGATCATGCTGAGGTCCGAGGGAACTTCGTTCCCTGGACTCCGGCTACTGTGAAACATCTGTTTTCACGCTGAGGTCGCATAGCCTGGTAGTGCGCCGGTCTTGAATGCGCCTTTTTCAAAAAAAGGCGCACCCAAAAACGGGTAACTGGCAAACCCCTTCGGGGTTTGCAGACAAAGAGAACCGGTCCCCCTGGGATCGCAGGTTCAAAAGCTTTGAAAGCTGGCGCTTTCAAAATTTGCCAGCAAAGCTGTCAATCCTGCCCTCAGCGTTTTTCCTTCTCGCTCGGCCCTCTTATGGGCCGAGGACTCTTCTTGCGTTGGCAGGGCCACGTCCGGCCCCGCACTCTCGTTCGCCGTTTACGGCTGCTGGTTAGAAAAAGGATAAGCCCACAGCAAGGGCTATTGGCCGCAGGCTCCGTCACCGTTCATTCTTATTGGGGGATGAATGAGCAAGCTCGCGGAGCCTGCTTTGGGTCGCCTTGGCTGTGGATGAACATACCCTTCCATGCGCGTGTTTTTAATATATACCAGTGGAGACTATCCCACAAGGTGGAACTATGGGAGAAGACCGGCTTGTTACAGAACTGTTCTTGGAAAAACCCAACTTCAAGGAAGTGTCCAGAGTCGCCAAGGCCCTCGAGCAGGAGGGAGTCAAAGCTATCGTTATGCCGCCCGATGACCGTGAGATAAATACCCACCTCATCGTCGAGAATTCCGACATCGAGAAGGCCCGCAGGAAGCTGAAGGATATGAAGCTGAAGGCCATCGAGAAGGAGGTCATAATCATCCGGCTCGAGAACAAGCCGGGCACGATGGCCGCCGCGGCCAAGAGAATATCGGACCGGGGCATAAACCTGCTCTACGCTTTCTCTGTGACGATGTCCCCGACCATGTCCTACGTCCTGCTGGGGACCGCGGACAACAAGGCTGCGCTCAAGGCGCTCGAGGAGAAATAGCCAGCCTTCAGAATACCCCCAGATTGAACTTATGCACGTGCAGGATGGGGGTATACTCGTAATCTTTTATTATCGGGCCGAAGCGGTCCCTTATCTCGGTCAGCACCTCCTGGAGGTGCGCCTGGTCCTTCACATCGACAGAGAGATTGATGTCCCATCTCCCTATGCAGCTCATGAACAGCGTGACGTACGGATTCATCCTGCAATACGCGTCCATCTCGGCCTCCTTCTCGGCCGTGACGCCTTCGGTCGTGAAAAGCATCTCGTAGTTCTGGATCCCGATTATGGACGGCTGGAAAATGGCCTTGTACCCCTGGATCACCTTCGCGGCCTCAAGCTTCTGCACCCTCATCCGCACCGCGTTGGCCGACATATCCACCTCCTTGCCGACCTCTATAGCAGTCTTCTTGGCGTCCCTGCACAGCACCGAGAGTATGGCCAGGTCCTTCTCATCGAGCCTGCTCTTCCTTGGCGGGCCGCTGAAGAATAGGCTCCCGCTCCTCCCTTCGCTCCTTCCGCTTATCATGTACGTGCGCGGGTACGAGCGTATCCTTGTCGCGATGTTGATCGAGTAGCTGAGGACGACGCCGGGATTCTCTGATATTATCTCGCGCAGGATGTCAGAGAAGCTCACCGTGTCCTCGGCCATTATGCTGACGACGTAATCGAACTTCCCGCCGCAGGCGGCAAGGTACCCCACGCGGGGATGCTTGAGCAGGAAATCGAGGAACTTCCTCTTCTTCTCCGGGGCCACGTTCCTTATCTGCATCCAGACCTCGTGATTGACGAACCCCAGCTTGGAGAAATCAACTATCGCGACGAAATTCACGATCGCCTTCTTCTTGATCAGCTTGTGCAGGTGATACTCGGCCATCCTCTTCGAGATCCCGAGCCTCTGCCCCAGCTCGCTGACGCTGATCTTGCAGTCTTTCTCGAGCTCGTATATTATCCGCCGCTCGATGACATCCAGAACAGACCCCGAAGCATCCATCTTACGAAACACCTTTCCCGCGGGCATCTCCTTTCACACGTTTTTGGCCTATTTTATGTTTTTTTTGCACATGGCAGGCCTTGTTCCTTTCTAATCTTCCACGCTCTGGAGTTTTTCATATTTAAATTCTCTCCTCAGGAATATTCTCCCCCTCCATCCTTTTTATACCTTTCCAGCTACATCACAATCATGAACGCTCATCATTTAAAACACGCTCCGCAACTCAATCCCGAGAAGGAGCGTGCCAAGCTGTCCCTGCACGAGCTCACCTCGAGAAGGCTGGGGCTCGAGCCGTTCCTCCCCATGCAGGACCACATGGATGTCGAATCGGCCAAAAGCGGGCGCTTCAGCCAGAGCAACTGCGCGATCGCGCTCTATTCGAACGCTTATTCCGAGAAGGCGATGTTCCCGGAGTCAGAGGCGCCTCACGGCTACATATACCGCCGCGACGGCGAGCTGTTCTCCTTCGGCGTCTACCAGCGCAATGACGGCCGCCTCTTCGGCAGCATACTTCCGCTCCGCACTTCCCTGAAGACCGTCTCGATCTTCTCGCGGGAAGCCATGCAGTCGCTCCCGATATCCGGCGTCTATGTCCGGTTCCTGCGGCGCAACGAGTATTCCAGGCTGGTGTCGGACGAGTTCGGATTCAAGCCGGCCAAAGAGGAGCCGTGGCTGCTGGATGCCCCGGAAGAGGACGAGACCCTCTGCCACTCCAGGATGGACCTGCGGAAGACCCTCAACCCGGAAGGGCGGAAGTTCATCTACGACCCGCTCAAGAGGGCCTACACGCGGGGGAAGAACTTCCTCATGAGGGCCGGGCTCGAGTACCACCTCGTGCAGATCGCCCCCCACAACCTGACAGTCGCGATCGGGATCGTGAAGGAGCACTTCAGGATGCTCGAGGAGAACGGCACCCTGGTCGGCTCCTCGCATTTCGACTACTACGGCCTGCTCCACCCTCACATCATCTCGCTGCGGTCCGTGGTCGCTTATCTGGGGTTCCTGGGCAGCCTTCCCATCTCCGTGTTCATCTGCGAGCACACCGGCCCGTCGTCCATCGCCGGCTACGCGGGCATCACCCTCCGGAACATCGACTATCTCTCCATGGAGGCGAGCCATGTGCCGGTGGAAGCCGCCGATCCGGCCCTCAAGAACGGGTTCGGCGAGGTCACGGGCGCCTCCGCGATCCCGACCTACGCTTTCGCCCGCCTGCTGCTCTCCCTGGGGCCGAGAGGCTACGAAAGCTTCTTCCTCGGCGGGTCCGAGCACGCCGACATAGACGCATGGAAGAAGAGGCAGATGGGGGCCGAGAGGGACCCGACCTACTGGGCAGTGCTCACGATCTGATCGCGCCGGTCTATTATGTCCTCGGAGTCCGGCCCGGTGCCTATCAGCGTGATCGGGATCCCGAGACCCTTCTCTATGCTTTCGACGTAATCCCTCGCATCCTTGGTCAGCTTCCCGAATTCCCGGACGCCCTGGTTGCCAGGGAACCTCACGTCTATCTTCGTCATCGCTATCTGCGTGGCGCCGTTTATCATCGCGGCGTTCTTCAGGTCGTCGAGGTGGAGTTCCAGCGAGGTCCTGCGGGGCCTGCCGCTGACGGTGCCGTACTCCTGCATCCCCTTCGCTTTCGCCTCCTCGACCGAGATCTCGCCCTTGAGGGGGCCGCTCCCGACCCTCGTCGTGTAGGACTTTATCACCATGACCACCTCGCCGATCCTGGTCGGGCCGAGGCCTACGTCGGCGGCGATCGTGGACGCGGAGACGTCCTTGGAGGTGACGAACGGGTAAGTGCCGTACAGGTTCGACAGCATGAACGCCTGGGTGCCTTCGATGAGGACGTCGCTCTCCCCGTTGACCTCTTTTGCGACGTCGGTGAGGTACTTCTTGAGCTCGGGCGAGTCTGAGACGGTCTTCCCCACCCTGTTGACCCGGTCTGATACCGCCGGGCCGCACCCGGTCTTCGTCGTCCCGATCTTCTTGGAATTCTCTGAGGCGCTGTCGCGCTCGATGTGCTCCTTCGTTATCAGGCCGGCCCTGAAGTCGACCCCGAACCGCTTGTGGCATCCGAGCATGTCGAGCTCCTTGAGCAGGACCGCCGGGTCGACGAAAACCCCGGCCCCGATGAGCAGCCTGGCCTTCTCATACGTGAAGCCGCATGGGACCATCCGAAGGGGGTAGCTCTTCCCCCGGTACTGCACTGAATGGCCGGCGTTCGGCCCCACGCCGCCCCTGGCTATTATCTTCGGCTTGTCCTTGAGCGCCAGATATGACAGTATCTTGCCCTTCCCCTCGTCCCCGTACTGGCCTCCCACGACGATCGTTCTCATTTGAAACTTTCCTCCGCGCTTTTTAGGAAAAAGCGCCCAAAAACCTATTTGCTAGTTCTGCCAAAATTTCCCGCAGGAAATTTTTAGCATGGCAAGGAACGCTCGGCGTTTCTTGACTGCCATTGTTGCAATGCAACAATAGCAAAACAAAATCAAACGTCGGCCGGTTTGACTCCGTCACTGCCGAATGGAACTTCCACTGGGGTTCCTTCACTTGCGTTGGCTCTCCCTTTCCGCCACGCTAATGAATGTCTCGACGCACTTTTTAAGGGCTTCATCCGTGTGCGCTTTCAGCGCCGCGCCCGCGGCCTTCGCATGGCCGCCTCCGGCGCCCCCCAGGCTTTTCGCAACCTCGCCCATCACCAGATTGAGCGGGATCTTCACCGCCCGCCTGGCGCGGGCCGATATCCTGGTCTCCTTCTCCCGGTCCTTCCACTTGGCGACGAAGGCCACGTCCGCTGCCTCCGAGATCAGGGACGCGGCCTCGCTCTCGTTGCTCCCGACCTCGGTCGTGGCGACTATGTACCCCCCGGCGTACACGAATTCCACCCTCTTCATCGCGGAGAGCACCGCGATCTTGGACTCCTCCTTCGGCTCGGGCTCGGCGTAGGAAAGGAGGTCGGAATAGTCGGCGCCGGCGATTTTCATGAGCCTGGCCAGCGTCTCGAAGGTGTTCGCCCTGGCGGACTTGAACCGCGCCCCGTCGGCGATCACGCCCACGCAGAGCGCGAAGGCGGCGTCCTTGCCTATCGAGGGCACTATCGAGGCGACGATCTCGGCGGCGGAAGGGGATTCCGGCTCGATTATCTCGAATTCGCCCTTCATATCCTTGCCGTCCGGGCGATGATGGTCTATTATGAGAAGGATCCTCCAGCCTTTGGCGCCAGGCAGGAGGGTGTATGCGCTGGTGTCGGTAACGACGAGCCCCTCGAACGCATCGCGGTCGAGTTTCTCCAGCTCCGAGACGACGATGCCGAGCCTCTCGGCGAGCATCTTGGCGCCCTCGTTCATCTCCTCGGAGGTGCACACGACGCTTCCCGGTATGGCCTTGCTTATCGCGAAGGCCGAAGACAGCGCGTCGACATCGGCGCGGTTATGCGTCGCTATCGCTATCTTCTTGTCTCCAAACCTCGCGAGGAACTGCCGGAAGACCTCAGGAGCCTTCCCCGCCGGTCTTTCCATAGCTCCTCATTTTCTCCTGAAGCCTTTTCTGGGTCTCCATGACGGTGGAGCGAAGCTTCTCTTCCTGCTTGGAAATAGCGTTCAGCTTGACCTCTATCAGCTCGTCGCGCTCCTTGAGGTCGGCCTCGGCGGCGTCCTTGGTCGTGTGGATGAGTATGGAGCCGACGGAGCGGTAGACGTCGCCCTGGGACTTGCGGAGCTCCTCCAGGGCATGCTTGACCTCGTTGTCCTGTATCTGGAGCTGGTGTTTCTGGATGAGAAGAACCTCCAGCTGCTTCTCCATGTTCTCGTATTCGATAAGCTCCTTGTTCAGGTCCTCCTGCTCTTTCTTCATTCATAGCACCTCTGAATGTCAGCTCTCCTTCTCCTCGATGCCTTCGATGGCCTGGACCCCCCGAAGGAGGGCGTTGGCCGCGGCCCGCAGCGCGACGATGTCGTCCGCCTCGATCCTGATCTCGAGCCTCTCGCCCGAGCACCCCATCTTCACGACGGAGCGGTTCCCGATGTCGCCTTCGTGCGATATCGCCTTGAGGGCGGATTCGGCCGAACCGCGGTCCGGGAACGCGATCTCTATGACGCACTTAGCCTTCATCGCCAGACCTCCCGGCGACAGCTCTACTCTTCTCAGTTGAGTTCAAAAGCCTTTCCTCTTTCCAGGACCATCCGCCCCTCTCGTCCACGCTTATCACGGCGAGGATTGAAGCGGCCCTGCCGGATTCGGCGACGACGCTTATCGTCGATTCGCCGCGCCTGCGGGCGAGGGCCGAGAGGCCCTCTATCGTCTTCTTGCCGCGCGAGACGTACTCCTGGCTGCTCTCCGAGGCCATGAGCCTGGCTAGCGCCCTGGTCTCCCTGGTCGCGTAGCGGCTCGTGGTGAACATGCTCAATCGGTGGATACTTCCTTGGCTATCGGCGGCCTTCCCTTGAGCAGGATCTTCGCGCCGCTTGTCGGGAACGCGAACTTGTCGCCGCTGAACGCGACCTCGGCCCCTGTCTTCTGGTCTTTGTATCCCATGATATTACCTCACGCTGATTTGGAGTATTCCCCGATGAGCCTGGTCGCTATCTCCCCGGCCTCGCTCGTGAACGAGTAGGCAGCGCCGGCGAAGGTGGCGGTGCACGACCTGCACGACCAGATGCCCATGCCCTTGCGGGCGAGCTTCAGCTTGTGGCATTTGGGGCATTCGTAGCGAGCCTTCTTCGACTCGATCGCCTTGTCGACCAGCTTCCTTATCGAAGCGCCGTATCTTGCAGTGTACATGAAACTTTCCTCCGGTTTCACTTCGGTTAAAGTTTCATCAAACTTCCGAGCGAAATGCACTGCATTTCGCTGGACCACAGAAACGCATTGCGTTTCTGCCGGTCAGCCGGTTTGACTCAGGCGTGATGAAACGTACCAAAGAGATGGAAAAAACTAACCTTTCAGCATCCTCCTTATGTCGTCTCCTGTTTTAAAAGCTATGTCAATCGACGACATGAGCTCATCGCGCGAGAGCGACCCCTTCCCCTTCTGCATGGCGCACACCTGGTCCTCGACGGTCCCTATCGTGAGGACGGTCTCGAGCACGCGCTCCTCGTCCCTGCTCGGGTCCACCAGCCAGTTGTTGCCGACCTTTATCATCGTCGTGGTGACTGGCAGCTTCGAGGGGTTGAGCATCCCGGTGTACTCGCCGCGTATTATCTTCTGGTCCTCGATCTTGGGCATCTTGGTGTCGAGGAGGGCCGCGGTCGCCGCGATCGTGGCGGCATCCGTGTAGTTGCCTCCGTGGTTGAGGACGTAGACGTCCAGGTAAAGGCCGAGGACCTTGCCGGGCTCCCCCTCCTTGCCCTCGGCGACGAGGAAGGAGTCGAGGTCGATGCACTCGGCGCTGCGTATCGCGCGGTCAACGACCCGGGCCATCTCTATCGAATTCTCGTCGGGCGGTCCCGGCTCGAACGTCGGCGAGGCCGTGGGGAGGAGCTCGGCGTTCGTGACGAGCACTCCCTGGGTGGGCCTGTCCGCGAACGGCTTGACGATATCAAATTTGCTCGACACGAGCACCGTCGTCTCGCCTATCTTGGCTATCGCCGAGCCCTCGGCCGTGGCGAGGACCCCCTTCTGGACATCTATCGGCCGGTATTCGTCGAATTTCCTGCCGTCGAACCTGATCCCACGCTCGAGCGTGGAGTTCATTATGTCTCTCCTGATATGCTGCATGATTACGTCTCTTACTTCCTCTCCCATAACCATCACCACTTTATGGCTGATTCCTCGCCCTTCTCGTAGAACCTCTTGAGCGCCCCGGACTGGACTTCGTGGAGCGAATCGCACGCCTGCTCAGCAAGGTCGAGCATCTTCGAGATCTCCTCCCTTGTGAGGAGCCCGTCCATCTGGACCAGAAGGAGCTTCCTGTCCCTGTGCGATATCGCCATCGGCATGTCCGACTGGCCGAAGTTGTCCTCGGATTTGTTCAGGTCGACCGCCAGCATGCCGCCGGCCTTGCCGACCGCCACGGCCGACACCATGTCCTTCATCGGGATGCCGGCGTTCGCGAGCGCGACGGCCGCCGCCGTGACGGAAGCCGTCCTGGTCCCGCCTTCAGCCTGAAGCACGTCTATATATATGTCTATCTGGGTGTTGGGGAACTTCTCGGCCAGTATCAGGTTCTCGAAGACCTCCCTGATGACCTTGGAGAGCTCGGTGCTCCTCCTGGACGGTCCGCTCTTGCTGTGCTCCTCGAGCGATGCGAAGGGCGACATCATGTACCTGCATTTGACGAGCGAGTGGTACGGGCTCGCCTCGTGCCTCGGGATGCATTCGCGCGGCCCGTACACGCCGCAGATTATCTTGTTGCCTCCCCATTCTATGAACGATGACCCGTCCGCCTCGGGGATCACTCCGACCTCTATGCGGAGGTTCCTCAGATCCTCCGGGCCCCTGCCGTCCAATCTCTTTCCGTCCTTGATGAGCTGAACCTTCCCTTCACTGTCTGACATCTTCTTCACCTTCCTTGTACTCCTCGCTCTCCGCAGGCGGGTAGCCCTCTTCGCTCTCGGGCGCCTGGGGTTCCATGTCGCCTTTCACGCTCTTGAGGAAAGACGCTATCTCGTCGGTTAGCCCCGACTTGTGCGCCTTCCGCTCGATCATCTTTATCGCCTTGAGCAGCAGCGGCATGTCGCTCTTCTCGCTGATCCAGACGTACCCGTTGTTGCCGACCATCAGGTCGCCACCGGTGTAGGTCTTCAGCAGGCTGAGCATGCTGCTCTTGCGCCCGATCAGCCTGGGCACCTTGGCGGAGGGGAACTCGACTATCTTGCCTTTCGGCAGCCTCCTCACCTCTCCCAGGTCCACGTCGCCGACCTCGTTCACCGACTTCACCTTGCAGATGACGAAATCGCCGAGCTGGAGCGTGAGCCGGACATCCCTGGTCGGTATGAACCCGCCCTGCGGCAGGTTGAGATCGACCTCGAAGCCTGCGTGCCTCACATCGGTGACCATGCCGACGACGACGTCTCCCACGACGGGCCTGTACCTGTTCTCGAGCGGTATGTACCTGCCTTCATCATCCATCATCCCTATGACCGCCGCATAGGTCGCGCTCCCGTCGAAATAGGTGTTCGGAGCGTTCACCTTGCCTTCGGCGATCCTGTCGCCTGGCAATACGATTCTCTTTTCCATTTCAAAACCTCACATGGGTCTTGCATTTTTCGCGCACGAAAAATTGGCAAGACAAAAGCAGAATATAGCATCGCTATCTTCCCTTTTTGTGTCTCTTGCGAACTGATAATGAAAGAAAAGATTTTTAATAACATTATCCGGCCGGACGCGTCTGGGGACCCGCTGCGCTTCAGGAAGGCAGGAGCTTGGTCTCGACCTGACCGGCGGTGAGCTTGTTGAGCTTGTCGTAGAACTCGCCCTGGAGGCCGCCGAATATCTCGACAACGACTACCAGGTCGCCGCTCCCGAGCCACTGCTCCCTCTCGATGCCGTAGTTCTTGAGGGTGCCGTAGCATTTGTGCGCGAAGGCGGCGGGGACCTTCACCGCGATCTTGACCTTCTCGAACTTCATCGGGAGGACCGGTCGGAGGGCCTTCACGACCTCCTCGAGCTGCTCGCGCGGGTCCTTGAACGGGTCTATGTGTATCTTCACCTGCTCGAGGGCGTTCTCCAGCCTGATCTGCGTGTGGGGCGCCTTGGTGCGCGGGTCTATGGCCTCGCGGAGTAGGATCGCGATTATCTGCTTCCTCTTCTCCTCCACCTTCTTCCTCCTCTGCTCGGTCGTGAGCTGGACCTCCCCGTTCTGCATGATGAACTCGAGGACCTTCATGACATCCGTGGTGCCGAAGACGTGCTCCACGTCGGCGGGCTTGGCCTTCTCGCCCTTCTTGGCGTCGGAGTAGACCTCCTCGGCGACCAGGACGTTCTTGAGGTCCGTCTTCCTCTTGTCGAGGACGGCGTAGGCCGCGTCCGGGTCCACGTAGAGCTCGAACCTCTTCCCCCCCTTCTCATACGAAGCTATTATCGCGCGATCGAGCGATGTCATAATATCAGCCTGCTCCGGAATGGAATCCCAAACTTAAAATCCCCTTCGCCTCTGCCAGCAGGATTTCAAAACCTTTAAATAAATGTCCTATGGAGGTTATCTTACTTTTTGAGAGAGGTGATTTGTTGCCAGATAAGGAATCGAATACGTTGACCATAAGCAAAGATACGTTCTACGGTATCATCATTGTAGTCCTTGCCGGCCTCCTTGTCCTCTCGATCCTCACGCAGGGGTTCGGGGTGGTCAAGAGCCCGGCGGCTCCGACGCAGCCGACCGCGCCTTCGGCGCCCACGCAGCCCAGCGCGCCTACGCAGCCTACGCAACCGACCCAGCCGTCGGCCCCGACGCAGCCTAGCGCCCCGACGTCGCTGAGCGTCACGAACGGCGATTACCCGGCTCTCGGTAACGCGAGCGCTCCAGTGACCTGGGTCGAGTTCTCCGACTTCCAGTGCCCGTTCTGCGAGCGGCTCTACTCCGACGCCGAGCTGCAGATGAGGACCTACTACATAACCCCGGGCAAGGTGAAGCTCTATTACAGGGACTTCCCGCTGATGTCGCTCCACCCGAACGCGGACCCGGCGGCCAACGCCGCGCGGTGCGCGAACGAGCAGGGCAAGTTCTGGGCGATGCACGACCAGCTCTTCGGCAACCAGAACGACTGGGTGAGCCTCGGGAACGCCAGCGACAAGTTCAAGTCGTACGCGGTCTCGCTGGGCATGGACAACACCACTTTCAGCAGCTGCCTCGACTCTAAGAAATACGAGAGCGCGATACAGGCTGACGAGGCCCAGGGAGCCGGATACGGCGTGCAGGGGACTCCGAGCAACTTCCTCGTGATCCCCAAGGCCAAGGCGACCCAGAGCGACCTGCAGAGCGCAGTCAGCTCGCTCAACTCGCAGTACGGCGGCGGCATAACGCTCTACGTGAACAGCGACACCTACGTGATCCTGATCCCTGGAGCCTATCCGTACGCGGCCTTCGACGGCGTGCTGAGCAAGGTCACGTACTGAATGAAAGGGACCAAGGTCCCTTTCTAACCTCCCTTTTCTTTTTCTTTTCTCATTCTTTTATCCCCTGATTTTTCTATATCCACTAACGCTCCAAACAATCCTCACCCGCATTTTCAGCTACCGCTGAACCGCCACAAAAAACGGTTCGCGTTTCCCGCGTCCGTATCATCCTTTCGCCTGATATCTCCTGATGGTATGGTACTGCGGCCCCTGAGGACCGCCGAGCACGCTCTCGATGAGATGGAACTCGGAAACGGTGAATGCGCCGAACTCCTCGTCCTTGTGCTTCTCCAGGAACGGCCGGATATCGAGCCTCCTCTTAACCCGCGCCAGGGTGAGGTGCGCGCTGAAGCGCTCGTCCCCTCCGGTCCCCTTGAGCGCGCCGGCGACTTTCGCGGCCAGAGCCTCGAGCTCCCCTCCGCTCCCGACGCCCACCCACACGACCCGCACATGATGCTCGTCAGGGAAAACGCCCGCGCCCCTCACTGTGCACGGGAAGCTCTTGAAATCGACACCAGCCAGCTCGCTGGCAATCCGCTCCACCTCGTGGGGCTGCACCTCCCCTATGAACCTGAGGGTGAGGTGCATGTTCTCCGGCCTCACAAGGCTGATGCCCTCCCCTGCGATCTCCCTGCCCGCTGCGGCGGCCTTCGCCCTTATCTCCTCCGGCACTGGAACGGCGACGAAGACTCTCATGTGTTTTAAATCCCGCGCACCGATTAAAACGCTATGTCCGATTCCGAGGTCTTCTCATACCGCTCCAAGGCCGCGCGCCTCTCGTTCAGCGGGGGAGAGCTCAAGACGAAGGAGAGCGACGCCTTCTGCGGCTACGGCGTCCGGGCGCTCGAGGACGGACGCATCGGGTTCGGGTTCTGCCAGGACGAGGCTGACCTCAAGCAGACGATCGAGGCCGCCGGGAAGCTCTCCCGCTTCTCGGTCAAGAGCGGGTTCTCCTTCGCGCCGAAAGCGTCGTTCTACCTCCCGGACATCTTCGAGCCCGCCTTCGAGGAGCCCGACCTGGAGATCCTCAAGAGCTATGTCGAGGACACGCGGGCGGCCATCGAGAAGAAAGGCGGCAAGCCGCGCATCACGACCGCGATAGAGAGCTCGGACGTGCGGATAGAGAACAGCTCCTCGTTCGACGCATCTTACAAGAAGACCGTCTTCTCCATCTATGCCGAAAGCATGAGCGGGGACGGGTTCGGCTATTCCTACCTCACCTCCCACCACGCTCCCTCGGACCTCAACGAGCTGGGCGCGAAGGCGGCGGACATGGCGATCGCCATGCAGTCGGCGGCCAAGCCCGAGCCGGGCGCTTACACGGTCGTCATGGAGCTTGAGGCGCTCGACAGCCTCATCGAGACCCTCCTCCCCTCCTTCTCGGGGGACTGGAAAAGGCGCAGGATAACGAAGGCGACGGCGGGCCAGAAGCTCCACGAGAGCCTCACGGTATGCGAGGACGGCCTCGCTAGCGGGATCGCGGCCAGGCCTTTCGACGATGAGGGCACGCCTTCCGCGAAGCGTCTCCTGATCGAGAACGGCGAGGTGAAATCCTTCCTCTACGACCGCGAGACGGCGGCCCTCGAAGGGGTGGCGGAATCGGGCGCATGCAGCAGGGAATCGTACGACGTCCAGCCCGCGATAAGCGCTTCCAACATCACCATCGCGCCGGGCACCTGGAAGGACCTGGGGGAGCTGGACCGTTTCATAGAAGTGCACTACGCCCACGGCTCGCACACCGCCAACGTCACCACGGGCGATATCGGCCTCGAGGCCAGCGCGGCGTTCCTGGTGGAGAAAGGGAAGCGCAAGCCGCTCAAGGGTTTCCTGATCAGCGGCAACGTGTTCGACCTGTTCTCCAACATAGAGGCGATCGAGAGCGCCCAGAAGACCTACGGGACCCTCATATCCCCCCGCATCGCGTTCAAGGACGTCCGCGTGGTGTCCTAGCGCATGGCCCGCACGGCTTCCTTCGTGTCCTCGTAGAGGCTGCCCTGCTCGACCCGCGCGAGCGCTTCGGCGTCCCCCCTGAGCATCCCGGCGGCGGCGATCCTCGTGTCGCTGTACGAGGAAGACATCGCGACCTCTTCGAAGGCCTGCTTGTTCCCTTCCAGCGCCTCCAGGGCCTTTGAGCGGGAATCGGCGTATATGGAGTATTTCGCTATCTCGACAAGGGCGCGCTCATCCCTCACCTTGCCGATGGCGGCCTCCCTAGCCGCCGAGTTCATCGACGATTTCGCGATCTCCTTCAGCCGCTCGGGCTCGCGCATCAGCCTCTCCAGCATGGCAGAGGCTGCGTTCCTGTTGTCGGAAGTCAGCAGTTCCACGACGGAAGCGTCGTCGGCGACAAGCAGCTCGGCCGCGGCCATCCGCGAGTCCCGGAAGGTGGAGTCCATGACCACGCCCCTCAAAGCCGCCAGGTCTCCGGCGAGCCCTGCGACGGCCTCCAGCCTCGCGCTCTCGTCGGGCGATTTCGTTGCTTGCTCGCGGAGGATGGAGACCGGGATCTCCTGGCCGGCCCCTGGCGCTGCCGGGAGCGGCGTCCTGGGGGGCTTGGCGCTCTCAGGAACAGGCTGCTCTTTGCGATCGTTGTTTATGGGACCCATTACCTGTTTTCTGAACACAAAAGTTTATAATGAATAACTATTTGCGTCCCCACCGGCGTGCGCACCCCGGAGGCAAGGAAAGGCATTTATACCCCCTGCGCATCCATTATAGCTGCGATCGACAATGAAGTTCAAATCCACCGCAGAGGTAAAAGTGCCAGAGCGCATGATCGACCAGATCATCGGGCAGGATCCGGCTGTCGAGATAATCAAGAAGGCCGCCAAGCAGAAGAGGAACGTGCTGCTCATCGGCCCGCCGGGAACGGGAAAGAGCATGATGGCCCAGGCGATGGCCGAGCTGATGCAGTCCGAGCAGCTCGAGGACGTCCTCATCTACCCGAATCCGAACAACGAGAACCAGCCGCTCGTGCGCGTGGCCAGGACCTACCCGGATTATGACTACATCCTCAAGAACAGGCTGAACCGCTATTTCTCGCAGAAGGAGATCGACCGGATAAAGAAGCTGAGCGAGTCCAAGGATCTCAACTCGCTCGGCAAGACGCTCCGGAACGGCCTCGGCAGGCGGATCTCCTCGTACCAGAAGCCGCAGGAGGACCGCAAAGGCCTGCCCGCGACGATAATCATCGCCGTGATAGGTGTCATACTCATCGCGATAATGCTCTCGACCGAGGTGCCCGACAGCGCCAAGCTCCTGCTCATAGTCACGGTGCTCGGCCTCGGCCTGCTCTACATAATATCGAATGCCACGGCGGGCCTCGGACGCAGGCTCATGATCACGGATCAGGCGGTCCCGAAGCTCATCATCGACAACAGCGAGCGCTACACCGCGCCTTTCATCGACGCGACAAGCTCGCGCTCGGGCTCGCTGCTGGGCGACATCAAGCACGACCCCCTCCAGAGCGGCGGCCTCGGCACGCCGCCCCACCTCCGCGTGGAGGCGGGCGCCATACACCAGGCGAACAAGGGCGTCCTCTTCATAGATGAGATCGCGTCGATGAAGCTCAACTGGCAGCAGGAGATCCTCACGGCGATGCAGGAGAAGAAATACCCGATCACGGGCCAGAGCGAGATGAGCTCGGGCGCGCTCGTCAAGACCCAGCCGGTGCCGACCGATTTCGTCCTGGTCGCCGCAGGCAACCTTCCGGACATAACGAACATCCACCCGGCCCTGCGCTCGAGGATACGAGGCGGCGGCTACGAGGTCTATGTCGAGGACTCCATGGACGACACGCCCCAGAACGAGGAGAAGCTCGTGCAGTTCATCGCCCAGGAGGTCAAGCGCGACGGGAAGATCCCCCATTTCGATCCCGGGGCGGTGGGGGAGATAATAGAAGAGGCGCGCAGGATGTCCGGCAGGCGCAAGAAATTCACGCTCAACCTGCGCGAGCTCGGCGGCCTTGTGAGGGCGGCCGGCGACATCGCCCGCGACAAATCCATCCCCCTAGTCACGCTGCAGGAGGTCATGGAAGCCAAGAAGGTCTTCAAGTCCATAGAAAGCCAGCTCGGCGCGAAGATGATCGAGCACAAGCGCGAGTACCAGACGATCGTCACGAGCGGCGCCGAGGTCGGGCGCGTGAACGGCCTGGCCGTGCTGGGCGATTCCAGGGCGGGGCTCGTCCTCCCGATCGTGGCAGAAGCGACGCCAGCGGCCTCCAAGAGCGAGGGCCGCGTCATCGCGACCGGGAAGCTGGGAGTGATAGCGAAAGAGGCGGTCGACAACGTATCGGCGATATTCAAGAAGTACATCGGAACCGCGATAGCGCAGACCGATCTCCACATCCAGTTCCTCCAGACCTATGAGGGCGTCGAAGGCGACAGCGCGTCCATATCGACCGCGGTCGCCGTGATATCAGCCCTCTCGGACATACCTGTCCGGCAGGACGTCGCGATGACCGGCTCGCTCGACGTCCGGGGCAGGGTGCTGCCGGTCGGCGGCATAAACGGGAAGATCGAGGCCGCGGTCGATGCGGGCATCCACAAGGTGCTCATCCCCAGGGCGAACGGCCAGGACGTCTACCTCCCCAAGGAGACGGCGGCGAAAGTCGAGATCGTGCCTGTCAACGACATCGCCGAAGTCCTCAGGCACGCGCTGGCGGAAGGCAAGAAGAAGAAAGAGCTGCTCCGCAAGATACAGAGCCAGAGCGCTTAGGGCCCCCGCAACAACTTTTAAACCTTCTGAACCATCATCCACAACATGAAGACCGCCGGTTTAGGCCGATACGAGAAGATAGCTGTCGCCGCGACAATACCAATCGCGCTCGCCCTCGCCTCCTTTGCTCCAGAATCCGAGAGCCTCGCGCAGCATCGCAGAACCAGGCAGACCAGCCAGGCCAATCTCTATGCCGTGGTCAGCCCAATCCAATGCCATGAACGCCGCGTCGAGGAATCGCTTCATGTGGAGGCACACGGCACGACAATCGATTTCGACCAGACACTGATGGAACAATGCGCTTTCGGTTCCGGAACCCGTTTCAGCTATTCGGTGCACCGCTCTTCCATCGAAATAAGGGGCTTATGGGAGGGCCTCGTGCCGCCATGCGGCTCGTGCCCGTTCCGCGTCTCTGGCTCCATCCAGAACGTGCCGCCGGGCACTTACGACATCTCGTTCGTGTCAGAGCTGCGCCAAATCGAAGGGCACCGTGTTTTGACGGATGATGACCGCCTGGTGGGCAGGGCGAGCGTGACCGTTTCACCCTGATCACTCGCTGGACTTGAACACCACGTTCTCGTCCACGGTCGTGATCGCGGATATCGGCATGGTGTACCTCTTGTCGAATATGTTCTGGATGACCAGCCGTCCCCGGCGGGCGTCGATGCCGACTATCTTGCCCAGATAGGTGCCGTGCTCGGATATCGCCTCCTTGCCCTCGATCTTCATCTCCATTATGATCTGCTTGCGGTACCAGTTCACGAGCGTGGTGGCGAAATACCCGGCCACGAGGGCGGCGCCGATGGCGGCGAGGAACATGCCGAAATCAACATAAGGCGGATAGAGGTTCACGATCCAGCTGCTCCCGACGAGCATCACGAAGGTCGTGAGGGCGGCGGCTATCGAATAGAGGAGGTATTTGGTGACCTTGAACATCTTGCGGTCGGTCATGGCATCGAAGCTCTTGCCGACCATTATGAGCAGGAGCCCTATGAACACGATCCAGACAGTGCTTCCCATGACGTACGCTATCGCCTTCTCGGTCGAGAGGCTCAGGTTGATCGCGTTCTGCGCTGCCTGGTAGCCGACGAACACCGCGATCGAGAATATCGCCAGCGAGCCGATGTAGCCGACCCAGCTCGTCCTCTCGAAAGAGAACCTGAAGTCCTTTATGACCCCGCCGACCAGCTCGTCGACCCCGAAGATCCTGGCGAGCAGGAAGATGCCGACGACGACGCCTACCGGCTGCCATCCGAGCCCCAGGTAGCTGGAGAGTGAAAGGAGCAGGATCAGCGCGGCGGGTATCCCGATGATTATGCGCGCGAAGTAAGGGTCCTTGAGCTTCTCGAGCAGGACGAAATAAGTCTTCTCGAGTTCCTTGGCCTGCTTTATGAACACGATCTTCGTGGAGTCGACCTTGATACGCGACTTTATTATGGGGAGGATCTCCTCGTCTGAGGCGCCGTCCGAGATGAGGATGCACGAGGTCGGGTTGAGCTCCGCGGCGATCTTGTCGAACTGGGAGCTTATCTCCTTGTCCGCGGCGAAGCCCAGCTTCCTGTCCCCGGTGAGCGTGATGACCTCGACGTCTATGCCCTCGGTCCTCATCTTGTCGTAGGTCTTGACGGCGTAATATATGGCGTTGGAGTCCGGGTCCTCCGGGTCGGCGAGCGAGAGCGCGAGGGCGCCCTCCAGGTTCTTCTCGCGGCCTACCAGGGGGCCGCTGACCCTGGCCTTCTCGAAGAGGTCGTTGTCGCGGTCTATGCACAGCACGAGGATCGGTCTTTGCTTCACGGAAGGATTCCCCGTTTTTCATTTAAATAGGTGCCTCTTCCCCCGCTTTTATAAACTCTTCTTTCCATTAGATTATCCTCTAATCCATCAGAGGAATCCCCATGGAAAAGAAGCTAGTTCTCCCCGGCGAACACCTCTCGAGCGCTGAAGAGGCCGAGCCCGGCGAGAACACATACTCGGAGAACGACGAGGTATACTCGTCCGCAGCGGGAGAGGATGCCAGCGAGACGGGCCGCGCTTCGGTGCGAACCATCGGGCGCCTTCTCCGTCAGCCGACCGTTGGCATGAGCGTCTACGGCGTCGTCATCAAGGCCAGCCTCAACAAGGCCATCGTCGGCTGCATCACCTCGGGCGAGGTGGAAGGCGAGGGCCGCGGCGTCCAGTTCGACGCGGTCCTGCCTGTGACCGCCATCAGGCGGGATTACGTGCGCGACATCAGGGACGAAGTGAAGATCGGGGACATAATCAAGGCCAGGATCGAGACCGTGGAGAAGACCGGCTACGAGATCAGCCTCAAATCCCACGACAGCGGCGTAGTGGTCGCGTTCTGCCCAAAGTGCAGGACGAGGATGGACCTTAGCGAGCGGATATTCATATGCGGCTCATGCGGCTGGAAAGAGCGGAGGAAGCTCCCCCTCAAGGAGGGCGAGACGCCGCCTCCGGAAGAGCCCCGCGAGTTCCGGGGACGGTTCCACGGCGACCGTGGAGGTTTCCGGAGGGGCGGCGACCGCGGCGGTTTCAGGCGCGGCGGCGACCGGCGCGGAGGCAGGGGCTTCGGCGGCGGCGACCGGGGCAGCGGCGGATTCCGCAGGCGCGAGAGGCCGCCATCATACTGATCGCCCCGATCGGGGCATGCGAGGGAAATCGAATGGAAGTGAAAATCTTGATCAATGAGAAGAACGCTCTCGAGCTCGAGATGGCCGGAGCGGACCAGTCGCTGGCCCAGCTCCTGGCCGAGCGGCTCAACGAGGACAAGGACGTAGAGTTCGCCTCGTACAAGGTCGAGCACCCGATAATCGGCAACCCGAAGCTCTTCGTGCGCACCAAGAAAGGGGAGCCGGCGAAGATCGTCCTGGACAAGCTCGCCGAGATAAAGAAAGAGGTCTCGGAATTCCGGAGCCAGTTCTCGGACATCGTGAAATGACATGCCGGACCTGAAAGAGAGGCTGAAGAAGCCTCATGTCCAGGCCGGCGTGCTGCTCGGCACCCTCATCCTTTTCGTCATAACGAACGCCATCCTCAGGGATGGCCCTTTCGCCTTCGTGCCGCCGCTGTTCGCCGTGCTCGTCGTGATCGAGATCGTGGCGTTCGTCGCCATGGAGGTCAAGGACGGCGCGAACAAGCACGGCTGGACGCACGAGATCGTGGACACGCTGATCGCCCTTTTCGTGGCGGTCGCCATCTGGTTCGGCCTCTCGCTCGTCCTCAACACCAGCTCGCCCATCTCCGGCGTGGTATCCTGCAGCATGCTGCCCAACCTCCAGCGCGGCGATTTCGTCATCGTCCAGGGCGTGCCCATAAAGGCCTACGACATAAGCATGACCCAGGCCCAGCTCGACTCGCTCAGCGGGCCCTCGCAGATAACGTATCCCGGCGGCAACCTGTCGATCGCCGGCTCGATATTCCCCTACTGCCTCCAGAACCAGCAGAGCGCGATGTGCCAGGCTTTCATCAGCGACCCGGCCTCCTTCACCGAGAAGAAAGGCGCGCTCACCTACAAGTACGACCGCTGCCCGATAGCGTTCTCGAGGAGCGGCACTCAGACGGAACCGTGCCTGCGCTCGGTAGTGTTCGGAGGGAACGAGTATCTCACGAACTTCTCCAACGACGTCGTCGTCTACCAGCCGAACCCTTCGGACTATTTCGCCCAGGTCGGCGACATAGTGCACCGGGTGATGTTCAGGATCGACGTGGACGGGAAATACTACTACCTCACGAGGGGAGACAACAACCCGATCCTCGACCTGCAGGTCTATGACTATGCGAGCTCCCTCGGCAACCACCCGGTCCCCCAGGACCGCCTGCGCGGGAAGGTGATCGGACGCATCCCTTACCTGGGCTACTTCAAGCTGTTCCTCTCAGGATACTTCAAGGAGGACCCGCAGTGCAAGACGCAGCTGACCTTCGACCACGCGACGTGATGGTATGGCGATCGAATGGAAGGATTTCGAGCGTGTCGAGCTCCGTGTCGGGACCATAATCGAAGTCAGCGATTTCCCCCGGGCCAGGAAACCTGCCTACAAGCTGCTTATCGATTTCGGCGAGTTCGGGATCAAGCGCTCGAGCGCCCAGATAACAACCCTGTACCGGAAAGAGGACCTCCTGGGGCGGCAGGTCGTCTGCGTGACCAACTTCGCCCCGAAGCAGGTGGCCGACTTCATATCAGAAGTCCTGACGACGGGCTTCGTCCTGCCTGACGGCAGCGTCGTACTGTCCCAGCCCGAGCGGAAAGTCCCGAACGGTTCCAAGCTCTCTTGAAGCTCCGAATCCAGCGCCTCGCGATCAACCGTAGTGGCTCCCGCCGAAATCGCTCGTTATCAGCTCCTTGAGCCTGCCGCGGATGTGCTCCTTCTCGCTGTCCGGTATCTTGAGGCCTCCGACCTTCTCCTCCCAGTCCGTCAGCGCGCTCAC
>JAWOLP010000065.1:0-14462 GCA_033853355.1 Candidatus Micrarchaeia archaeon
CTGAGTCGGCCTTTCCTAATCCTTAGCTGAGGTTAAAGGCCGGCGAAACTTCATGAGGCTAACCTATTTGCCTACAGGAAGGCAAATCATCAGCCAAAAAGGGCAAATCAACAAGCCAAAAAAGTTTCGCGAGCCTTTAGCCTGGGAAGACCCGAAGGCCGTAGTCAAGGCTCAAGAAGTTTCGCGAGCCTTTAACCTAAGAACTACCGAAGGAAAGGCTCAGCCCATGATGCTGGACAAAATCCGGTACGTCCTCTCGGTATCGGCCGCCTTCACGACCAGGATCGTGTCAGTGTAGCAGGATATGAACTCGACGACGTTGACCCCTTCGGAGGAGAGCGCACCCAGTATGTACGATATCACGCCAGGGACCTCCTCCACCTCCTGCGGGCTCTCGATTATTATCATGTTCAACCCCTCCTCGCTCTTCCATATCAGCTTGGAATGGACCTTCTCGAGCTCCCTCTGCTCCAGGATGTACGTGATGTGCCGCCCCGACCTGGCGGCCGAAAGCGGGCTCACCCCTTCGAGCTCCCGCTTCGATATGACCACCGCGACCTTGTTCTTCATGACCATGGAGCTCTTCTTCAGCACCGAGAGTATCTTCCCCTCCAGGTCGGATTCGAGCAGGTCCATCCTCCTTCCCATCCTGATGAGCGCCATCTTGACCGCGTCCTGCCGCCGGGGGCTTCCGAACGCCTCTATGGATATCTTCCTGGCCAGCGCCGAGTGGTTGACGACCCCTTCCCTTATGACCTCCTTGAGGAACGGCCGCTGCTTGACGTAGAGCCATACCAGCTGCGAGACTGATTCCATGAGCGCACCTCCCAATGTGTTCCATTTGTAACGTTTGTAAGTCTATCTGTAACATATCTGGCGCAATCCTTATAAGCGTATTCCGGCGCGAAGGAATCACTTGGAGGAGAGGCGACCATGGAACTCGAAAAACATCTCGCTCAGCTGAAAGACCCCTCGCCGCTGGTGCGGCAGGACGCCTTGAAGGCGATCAATGGGACAGGAGTGGCGGCAGTGGGGCCCCTTTTGGGCCTGCTCACCGACATGTCGCTGCCCCCATACACCCGGGCAGGGGCCGTGAAGGCCCTGGGAGCGCTGGGGGACGGCAGCTGCCGGCAGGCGCTCGAGAAAGCGCTCTATTCGGACGACATCGTCGTGCAGATACCTGCGGCGATGGCCCTGGCCAAGCTCAAATGCCAGAAGAGCGTTCCCGCGCTGCTAGGGGCACTCAAGCACGAGAGCGGTATAATGCGGAAATACGCGGAGGACGCAATAGTGAGCCTGGTCCGCTCGTGCAAGACCCCCGAGAGCCTCATGAGCGTCAGAGGATACATAGGGGAGACGGTAGACAAGGAAGGCCCTTCCAAGGCGCTCTCCCGCCTCTCGCGCGAAATCGGGTACGCGACGAAGAGACTGTCAGCCGCCGACACGACCGGCCTTGCCGTCCATGGATCCGGGGCCAAGAAGGCCGCACACGGCCCTGCGCAGGTCCCCTCCAAGGTGTTCTGAACATATGCTGCAGCCGAACCTCGACTTCCTCCCATCCAAGGCGGCCCCGCCTCCCGTGCCGCTGCGCGCCTCGCTCGGGCCCCTGGCCGAGGGGCCGCTGGGGCGCAAGGGAGGGATCGTCGTCGCCCAGGGCTACGGGGGGCTCGACATCCCCCGGCTACATGGCCTGATAGAGGCCGGTTTCGGGAAGAAGCTCGTGGATGGCTATTTCGACTCCCCCGCCCGCAGCGTGGTCCTCCAGGAGGATTACCTGGGCGCGGCGATAATCAAGGATCTCCCTATCATCCCCTGCCCTTACCTCGACAAGTTCGCGGTCGCGCCGCACATGCAGGGCAATGGGCTCGGCAAGGCGCTCTGGCAATCTATAAAAGCGCATAACGCGTCCCTGCTCTGGAGAGCGGCCGCGACGAACCCCGCCAACGGCTGGTACGAGAGGAACAGCGACGGCTCTGCGCGGTCGGGGGAGTGGATAGTGTACTGGTACAACGTCGATCCGGCGGCCGCCATCGAGGCAGCCGCCGCCGCGGCGCAGCTCCCAAAGACGATAATCAAGTGACGGAGGCGTTTTTGATGAAGAAGAAAGTGGTTCTGGCATACTCCGGGGGCCTGGATACCTCATGCATCCTGAAATGGCTCGTGGAGAAGGGGTACGACGTCGTAGCGTTCATAGCCGACGTCGGGCAGCAGGAGGACTTCGCGGCGGCGAAGGAGAAGGCGCTCAAGGTAGGCGCGTCCAAGGTCTATGTCGAGGACCTCAAGGAGGAGTTCGTCAAGGACTTCATCTTCCCGGCGATAAAGGCCAACGCCATCTACGAGGGCAGGTACCTGCTCGGGACGTCCCTGGCCCGGCCGGTGATAGCCAAGAAGCAGATGGAGATCGCGGCGAAGGAGGGCGCGGAATTCGTCGCGCATGGCGCGACCGGCAAGGGCAACGACCAGGTGCGCTTCGAGCTCACGTACTTCGCGCTAAACCCGAGGATCAAGGTGATCGCCCCCTGGAAGGACGAGGAGTTCCTCTCGAGGTTCAAGGGCCGCACGGACCTGATAAACTACGCCAAGGAGAAGGGCATCCCGATCAAGGCGACGCACGAGAAGCCTTACAGCACCGACGCGAACCTGATGCACATCAGCTACGAATCCGGGGTGCTGGAAGACCCGAACACGGCGCCTTCGGAGGACATGTTCGAGTGGACCAAGGCCCCGAAGGACGCGCCGGACAAAGAGACGGACCTCGAGATCCACTTCAAGGACGGCCTCCCGGTGAAGGTCGTGGACAAGGGAAGCGGAACGGCCGTGACCGGCCCGCTCGCGATATTCACCTGCCTGAACAAGGCGGGCGCCGAGAACGGCGTGGGGCGGATAGACATCGTGGAGAACCGCTTCGTGGGCATCAAGTCGCGCGGGGTCTACGAGACGCCCGGCGCGACGATACTGAGGGCCGCGCACATGGACATCGAGGCGATAGCGATGGACCGGGAGGTCATGAGGCTCCGGGACATGCTCGCCCCCAAGTTCTCAGAGCTCGTCTACAACGGCTTCTGGTTCAGCCCGGAGATGGACTTCCTCATGGCCGCGATAAACAAGAGCCAGGAGCTCATCGACGGCGTGGTCTCGCTCTCGCTGTACAAGGGCAACGTGACGATAAAGGGGAGGGAGTCCCCGAGCTCGCTCTACGACAAGGAGCTATCGAGCATGAACATCGAAGGCGGCTTCAACCAGAAGGACTCGGTTGGGTTCATAAGGATCAACGCCATACGGCTGATGGCTCACCACGCCATCACGCACCGGCGGAAGTGACGCGCCGAAGGGGGGGATGAAGGCCGACACCGAGGCATGGGAATGGCCTGACCCGCTGCTTTCTAATTGGTTGCCGCCGAAGTGAGGCGCATGAAAAAGATGCTTTGGGGGGGCAGGTTCGGCAAGCCCCCGGCGAGGGAGGCCATCGAGTTCAACAGCTCGGAGAACATCTCCCTCGACGCAAGGCTCGCGGAGTACGACGTCCTGGGCAGCCTGGCACATGTCCGGATGCTCTATGGCAGGGAGATCCTCTCCACACGGGAGTTCGAGGAGATATCCTCCGCCCTGCGTTCGGTCCTGGCCCAGGTGCAGGCGGGCGGCTTCGTGCTGAAGCGCGAGCTCGAGGACATCCACATGAACGTCGAGGCCGCGGTCACAGCCATCACGCCGAGCGGCAAGAAGATGCACACGGCGCGCTCAAGGAACGACCAGGTCCTCCTCGACATGAGGCTCTACCTCCGCGACCACGCGCTCCAGACGATCGATTCCCTCATCCGGCTGCAGGAGGCATTCGCCGCCCTATCCAAGCAGGACGGCCCGATGGTCGCCTACACCCACACCCGCGTGGCGCAGCCCATCACGGTCTCGTTCTGGTGCGACGGATGGGCCCGCTCCTTCGGGCGGGACATCGACCGCCTTCACGGGGCCTATGAGAGGGTGAACATGAACCCGCTCGGCGCCTGCGCCATCGCAGGGACCGGCTGGAAGATAGACCGGAAAGAGACCGCCTCCCTGCTCGCCTTCGATTCCGTCCAGGAGAACGAGATGGACACGATAAGCTCCCGGGGCGAATGCGAGGCCGAGCTGCTCTCATGCCTCTGCCTGATCATGGTCAAGCTGTCCAGGCTCAGCGAGGAGCTGATATGGCTCTCCGAGAAAGGCCTCCTCTCCCTGGCCGAGGAGCACACGACAGGCAGCAGCATCATGCCCAACAAGAAGAACCCCGACATGCTCGAGCTGGTACGGGGCCGCTCGGGCCGGGTCTTCGGCGACCTGTCCCACTGCCTGGTCTCGCTGAAGGGCCTGATCTCGGGATACCACTCCGACATGCAGGAGACGAAGCAGGCGGCGATGAGCGGCTTCGATACGGCCGAATCCTGCATCCGGGCAGTCGAGCTGGTGCTGGGCGGGGTGAGGTTCGAGCGCGAAGCGATCCTCGAAGAGCTCGAGGGGGGGTTCGCCCAGGCCACCGAGATCGCGGACCGGCTCGCGATGAGGGGGATGCCCTTCCGGGAGGCGCACGAGAAGACCGGCGCGCTGGTGAAAAGCTGCGAGAAGGCGGGCAAGACCCTCTCGCAGCTGGACGAGGCTGAGGCGTCGGCAGCCCTCGGAGTGGCCCTTGGGAAAGATGAATGGGATAAGATGCGCTCGCTCGAGCGGGGCCGCCTGCGCAGGAAAGTCGAGGCGTCCGACGGCTCGTTCGCGAAGAAGGAGATCGAGAGGATCGAGCGCGCCTACGAGGCGCTCTGACTACGCCTCTTCCTCATCCGCTATGCTGTTCCTGAAAAGGAAGAAGAGGAGCCCGACCGCGCCCACTCCCATGGCGACGACCACGTAGACGAGATAGCCCATCGGCGAATCCAAATCGTTCTTGTTGGCCACCGGCATGTCCAGGCTGTTCTGCTTAATGACCGAGGTGAGCTGCTCCGGCTTCTGCGGCTGCGGCGGAGGAGCCAGCTGCGTGTCGTTCGGGGCGGTGGCGGCCTTGCCGGGCACTATGTAGGCAGTCTCGTTCCCGGTCTGCTCCGGCGTGCCGTTCTGGCCCGGGAAAACGCCCGGCGCCGGAGACTCGCCGCACTCTGCCTGCACGGGGCAGTAGTTCGGCCCCATCATGGACAGGCACTCGGCCCCCATCTGCGATGGCGGGACGACCGGGCAATGGACGACCTTGCCGTCAGGCTTGTAGAACGTGCTCCCCTCGCCCGGGACGCTCGAGACCACCCTCACTATGTTGCCCAGGCACTTGTAGACCGCCTGGACGTCGGGAGCCTTGCACTGCGCGGCGGCGGTGTCGTCGACGAACTGGGCACCGCTGTCCCCGGAGGTTATAATGTCGGCATGGCTTGCCGTGGCGAAAACAAGTAGGATTGATAATATGGCGAATCCCTTACCCCACCCCATATACACACCAATACAAATTATGAAACAAATAGATTAAAAAGCTATGACCCGGCCCGCCCTGAAGATGAAATACCCGTTTATCCCACGGATCCTGAGCGGCCCCGATATCCCGCCGGCAGGCAGCGAGAACAGCGATGCCAATGCCCTCACGTGGTCGTCCTCCCTGACCATCCAATGGTTCTCGTGAAGGGAATGCGCCTTCGCCACCCCGCCGAATCCCGCGCCGGAATCCATCTCAGCTCTCAGTCGCGCCGCCGTCTTCCGCTCAGGGGCGAAAACGTTGGCCACCGGCATGAACCGGTACCGCGGCGATCCCGTCGAGCGCGACGTGAGCCAGTATACGTCGTGCTCCAGCGTGAAGGCTGAATGCCCGCCGACCAAGCACATGTCGGCCCCCTTGTCCAGGAGCATCATGACGAGCTCCCGGTCCCTCCGCTCTATCGCCCGGTCAAGGGCCGTCGGGCTCCACTCCCCCCTCCTGTTCAAGTCGGCGCCGGCGTTAATCAGATGCACCGCGATTCCGCGCAGCCCCGCGTGTATCGCTTCCATCAGCGGCGTCTCGCCGTGATCGCTGGCGATGTCGAAATCCGCCTTCATATCGATAAGCAATGACGCGGCCGGTCCGTTCCTGCTCGCGATGGCCTGCATCAGGGGCGTATATCCGCCCGCACCGCGCAGATCGATATCGACGCCGCCCTCGATGCATCTCTTTATCATCTCGACGTCATTCCTCCTGCACGCGAGGAAAAGGATGGAGCCTCCCTTTGCCTGAAGCATCTCCGGATCCCCGCCCGCGGCGAGCTCCTTCAGCGCCTGGAACTTCCTCAGGCGTGTCGACTGCTTCTCGCACCTTCCCGTGCGGCGCGTCGGGTCGAACACGGCGATCCCCTCCTGGATGATGAGCGGCCTTCCCATGCCGCTTATCGTGCCCGAAAGGTTTTATAAAGTGTTTGAAATTGGTAAAACCTGGTTATCTTCGTGCCGTCACCAGGATCAGGTGGTAGCCGAACTCGGTCTTGACCGGCTCCGAGACCTTCCCGGGCTCGAGAGCGAAAGCGGCGTCCTCGAACTCCTTCACCATCTGCCCTTTCCTGAAGAAGCCCAGGTCGCCTCCCTGCTCGGAGCTGGGGCAGATCGAATGCTTCTTGGCCAGGATGGCGAAATTCGCCCCGGAATCGAGCTCGTACTTGAGCTTGTCGGCCAGCTTCCTGTCCTTCACCAGTATATGGCTCGCGCGCACCTGCATACTCTCACTCCAGTCCGTCCTCCCCGCAGGCCCCCTCCCGCACGGGATCCGGACGCGTTGGGGATTTTGGGGCCATCCGATTATAAACCGGTCCATCGTTCCTGTCGGCAGGATCCGTCGGAGCGGGCACGCTGGTCAGGGGGCGCATGCCCCGGCAGGAAGGTTCAGGGTGCCAAAAGCCCGGCCTTGGCCGTGTTTCAGGGCTGGATCCACTCTATCTCGTAGTATTCGTATTCGCTGCCGGGAAGGTCGATCGACTTGATCACGTAGTACGTCACGCTGCTCTCGCGGTCGGATATCGCCATCATCATCTCGAGGCCGAAGTGCGCGCACTCGGCGAGCGCCTTCGCCAGCTCCTCCCCGCCTATATACTCGTCCTCGGTGAGCGAGTACATGAGGTACCTCGGGGTGCTGTCCTTGGGGGTGTCTATGCCGCCCTTCTTGCGGTGGTAGAGGAGGAAATCGAGCCTGGGCTTCTTCGGGTCGAAACCGGGCGGAGTCTTCTTGCCGGGTATCGCCAGGATGAACGTCTTCTTGACTGAATGCGCGACCCTTATGGCCCGCGCCCACTCCGAGATGATGAGCTTGTGCCTCCTGGGGAAGACATGGATGACGTGCTTGGAGTGCATCCACTCGTCCTCGCTGCGCACAGGAGAGGCGCCCGGGAAGTATATGCGGAAATGGGTGCCGAACTTGAAGCCCGTCTTGACGATGTAGCCGCGCTTCCTCCAGTCCTCGTAGACGGAGTACATGTCCCCGAAGAACCTCATCCTGCGGTCGGCCGCCTTCTCGACCTGGGCCAGCGTGGCGTTCGTCAGGCGGAGGTCGCCGTGCTTGAGCAGGTATATCGTCTCGTAGATGTCGAGCTTGGAAATCCTTCCACGGTGCGCGGCCTTGTAGGTGCCGAACTGGCCGATCCAGTACCTCTCGTAGAGCTCCTTCCCCGCCTGCTCGTCGTCGACGAGAGTTATCAGGTCCGTCGGGAAGAACAGCCCCTCGAAGGAGAACGAGTCGAGTTCGAAGGAGCCGCTCTCGTACTTTATGGATATGCTCCTCCCGTAATTGCCGTCGGCCTCGGCCACCCCGCGCAGGATCAGGCCCTTGTCGCGGTAGTCCTTGTAGGTCAGGTACCTCGCCAGGAGCTTCCGGTTCCGCAGGAAGAGCGAGGCGACCTCGTTGAACCTCGACTCGTTGCCGGCGCTGTCATAGCACCTGCCGTTCCGTATGTCCATGACGTACAGCCCCTCCTCGGGGGAGAGGTATATCACGCCTCTTTTCATCTGGCCGTAAAATCCGTTCTGCAGCGAGGAGACGTCAGAAGGCTCCTTCACCGCCAGCGAGCGTTTTTTCCGGTCCAGCTCAAGCCTTATCATATAAGCATCTCGAGCGGATTTCCGCGATGCATCTGTTTGGGCGGCCCCTTATTAAAAGCCCTGCTGGCGATGCCTATCGGTGGGATTTGATGGAAATAAATACATTTATATAATGCATCCGCGCTATATGCGTCATGAGACGCGTCCGTCGGCAGCCTGGCCCATCCACGGCCAGCCCGAGCTCTCCCTCCGGAGCCTTCCAAGGGT
Source organism: Candidatus Micrarchaeia archaeon (assembly GCA_033853355.1). GTDB lineage: Archaea > Micrarchaeota > Micrarchaeia > Anstonellales > Bilamarchaeaceae > Bilamarchaeum. The sequence continues at coordinate 8,269 of JAWOLP010000065.1, forward strand.
TCCACAAGGGAGGCCCGGAAGACCCGCTCCTGGGCTCCGAGCTGGATCGCGGATTGGTGATCACGTCCAAGATAGGGATCGGCGGGACGTCCAACGTCTATCTCGCCCGGGGACCGTCCGGGGAGAAGGCCGCGGTGAAGGTCGCCTCCACGCGCCTGGACCCGGACCTCATGAACAGGCTCATAGAGCACGAGGCGCTCATGCTCCGCCGGCTGTCGCACCCGAACATCATCAGGTGCGACGGCGAGGGCACTGTCGGCGGCCGGAGGTATGCGATCCTCGAGCATCTGGAAGGCTCCCCCCTCTCCGCGAGCCTGGACCGCCGCCGGCGTTTGGGCTGGCCGCATGTCAAGTCCCTCATGATCCAGATATGCGACGCGCTCGAGGCGGTCCACGGCAAGGGGATCATCCACCGGGATGTGAAGGCCCGGAACATATTCCTCACTGACGCGCCCGCCGGTGAGGTAGTGAAGCTCCTGGACTTCGGCCTGGCGCTGGACCTGGGGAAGCCCGACCCCATTCCCAAGGGCACGCCTACCGGGACCGCGAGCCACATGGCCCCGGAGCTCATCCTGGGGGGCTGCTTCGATTTCCGCGCCGACATATATTCGTCCGGCGTCCTGATGTACTCCCTGCTGTGCGGCACGCTGCCCTTCACCGGAGGCTCGGCCGAGGTGCTGCGCAGCCATGTCTTCGAGGCCCCGATCGAGCCCAGGGCGCTCCACCCTTACCTGGAGATGCCTTACGACATACAGGACATAGTGATGCGCGCCCTCAGCAAGAGGCCGATCGACCGGTTCGGGTCGGCGGCGGAGATGAGGGAAGCCATCGAGTCCGCCTCGCGCTGGCATCGCGACATGGCGCTGATAGACGGCCTGAGCTGGGCGAGGGTGATACGCCTCGACGGCTCAGGCACCGACGACGATTGAGCTCATCCGAGTATGTCGGACAGCTTCACGCCTCTGAAGTCCTCCAGGCTGAGCGAGCACATCGACGTGTCTACCGACGGGTGCGACTTGACGCAGACAAGCCTCATGCCGGCGGCCCGGACCGCCTTTATCCCGCTGGCCGAATCCTCTATCCCGACGCATTCGGACGGCTCCACTCCCAGCTTCCTCGCCGCCATCAGGAAGGGGCCCGGATCCGGCTTCCTGAGCCTGATATCGTCGCCGCTCACGACCAGGTCGAAATATCCCTCCAGGCCGAGCGTTTCGAGGGCAGCCTGGACGTTCGTCCGGTGGCTGCCGGAGACGACCGCGGTCTTCACCCCGCCGGAACGGAGGGCCTCGATGAATCCCCTGACGCCGGGCATCTCCTCGAGCGCGCCCCCCCGCACGTACCTCTCGTAGACCGCCTTCCTCCTCTCGACCATCGCGCCGGCGTCCTCATCGATCCCGTATTCCTTGAGCAGGACCTCGAATATGTGCCTCGAGCCGGTCCCCGCGAACTCGCGGTACCAGCGCTCGTCCGACACCGTCACGCCGTACGGCGAGAGGATCTCCATGAAGGTCTTCTTGTGCAGGGGCTCAGACCGGACCACCACCCCATCGAAGTCGAAAAGGACCGCCTTTATCATGGAGTACAGAGACGGAGCAACGTTTATAATAGGTTAGCGGGGAATCCAAACCATGAGAACGCTTGTCCTCGGATTGATAGTTGTATCATTGCTGGTGGCCGGATGCACGATATTCGGCGGCCAGCCGGCGCAGAACGCGAGCAACAACACGACGGCTCCGCCGCCCCCGCCGCCCCCCAAGACGCCGACATTCTCGATCAGCTCGCCGAGCGACGGCCAGCTCTTCACGATCGCGGCGACCGACAACTCCACCGACGTCGACGTCGTCCTCAGCACGCAGAACCTCGTGCTCAAGCAGCCCGGAGGAGCGGCCAAGAAAGGGGAAGGCTACTTCCAGATCACCGTCGACAACTCCGAGCCGGTCCCGGTCTATGCCAAGTCATACACCATCAGCGCCCTCGGCGTCGGCAACCACACAATAACCGTCGACCTCTACAACAACGACCGGTCCCCGTATTCCCCGGCGATCTCGCACTCGGTGACGGTGGACGTGGAGCAGGAGGCCCCTACCCAGTACGTTCCCCAGAACTACACGGTATCGATAGAGCCGGCCGCGACGGTCGGGACCGAGGAGTTCAACCCAGCGAACCTGACCGTGAAGGTCGGTGACAGCGTAACCTGGGTGAACAACGGCAACATCCCGCAGTCTGCCACCTGCTCCCAGGGCGGGAAGATAATCTTCGACACGAAGACCCTCGGCCCGGGCAAGAGCGCCACGATCACATTCACGGACCCGCTCGAGTGCGACTACTACTCATCGCTCTTCAGGGCGATGGAAGGGCACCTCAGCGTCGTGAGCAACGGCACAGGGAGCAGCGCATCGACGGCGGGCAGCAGCTCGGCGGGGCTGTCGGACTGTGGGACCGACCTTGGTTGCTTCGCAAACGATGCGCCATCCTGCACGCCAGCAAAGGTCAACTACACCTCGACCCTCTTCACCCAGACGACGACCTCCTATATGGAGATAAGGGGCTCGACGGGAGGCAAATGCGACTTCTATATCCGCCGTGAGAGCGTCGTGGTCGCAGGCGCGGACGCGCAGACACAGGCGTCCTATGCCGCAGCTGAAGGAAAAGACGGCACGTGCGAGTTCGATCCGAGCAATCTCGCCCAGGTCATGCAAAACTGGGAGAGCGGGAAGTTCTCGACCCAGGACTGGGCCGGATCGAGCTGCGTCGGCAGCTATTTCACCGGCTGATCAGTACTCTATCTCGACCTCGCCCTTCCTTATGTAGAGCTGGCAGGCGAGCCGGTTCCTCGATGAGTTGGGGTAGCCGGCGTTGGCCAGCGTGACTATCTCGACATGGCTCTTCGTGTTCAGGTTCTCCTCCCCCCTCAGGATGACGCAGGCGCATATCGGGGTCGTGCCGTCCTCGCACCCCCTGGGGATCATCGTGCGCTCCCAGAGGTAAGGCAGGAGGTGGGCCCCGTCCGGCACCTCTATGGCGACGCCGTCGTTCTTGACTATCACCCTGGCCATCAGGCCCCCTCCTCGTGCGGGGGCTCCCCGCCTTCCTCGTCCTCGAAAAGCCTCTTCTGCTTCACGCTCTCGAGCGTTTTCCACCTCTGCCTTATGAAAGGCTCGAGGACGGCGCGCTTCTCCCGGTCCACGAGGGCGGAGCGCGTCTTCGGGTCCGAGGGATACCCGCTCCCGAAATCGCACGTGGCCTTCTTTATCTCCTCGACCTTCCGGTCGCGCAGTATCTTGGCGCATATCGAGGCCGCGGCGACTATGGGATAGTTCTCGTCGGCCTTGTGCTCGGCCTCGAACCTCTTGACGCCGAACTTCTCCATCCTCCTGCGGAACGTCCAGGCATAGCGGTCCGGCATGTCTATCATGACGTCGCTCTCGTCGAGCTTCTTCATCAGCTCGGCCATGTACTTGGCCTCTATGTCGTTGAGCGACATGGTCTTCATCATCCTGTTGAGGTCGGCCGCGCTCACCTCGACCCACCTGAAGTTGCAGAAACCCTTGAGCTGCTCGTAAGCCTCCTCCCTCTGCTTCGCGCTCATCGCCTTGGAATCCCTGGAGGCTATCCTCCGCAGCGCCCTCTCGTCCTCCCTCCTGCAGAACGCGCAGCATATGACCAGGGGCCCGATGACCGGCCCCCGCCCGGCCTCGTCAATCCCGGCGATGAGCATGGAAAGTAGTAGTCAGGAACTAAATATAAAGGCCCTCGCGGGCAGGATCAGGGAGGAACAAATGAGATTAATAGGAATGGATGGAGAATCAGAACGACATGTTCCTTTTCTCCACGATTATGTAGTCGCCGACCGCGAGGACGCAGTTGTACGGTACGTGCACCATTCCGTCGTCCTTCTTCATCTTCGAGGCCACGCCGCTGTCAGGGTTCGGCTCCACTACGAGGCTTTCGATGCCGCCGCTGACTTCATTGACCTCTAGGTCCACAAGCCTTCCAAAGTCCTCGCCTTCGCTGGTGACTAACTTTTTCCCGGAGAGCTGTCTTGCTATAAGATATTTGGTCATTAAACCACCGTTCGATGAACGTCTTGTGGGGATGGAGGACCACCCCGCTGACCTGCGGGCGACGCGGCGCCCGGACGGTCGTTCACCTACCATCCGATATACGGTTTAAATTTATAAAGTTAATCGAAATCCCCCGCGACAAAAGACGACGGAGGAACACAGGGCTTCAGGCCGCCGACATACACCCCGCTGTCTTTTTTCACACAACACATCACGATTTGAAGTCGAGCGTGTGGAGGCGGTTGTATTTCATCTCGAAGACCGGCACGAGCGCCGGCGTCGGCACATGCCCCTGCTTCACCTGGAAGTCGGTCCGGTCCTGGAACGTGCCGGAATTGATTATGAGCGTCCCCCGGTACTGCGTGTAGCCGTTCTTGTGGACGTGCCCGGAGTGGAAGATGTCCGGCGGCTCCTCTATCACCATGTAGTCCACGTTCTCCGGGATGATGAGGTTGCCCCCGTAGATGGGGGAGAGGTGGCGCCTCTTGAGGTACTCGACCATGACCTTCTCCGGATGCATGTACGAGGCTCCCGGGAGGTTCGCGATCATGGAGTCCATCGAGGTCCCGTGGTAGATCAGGTGCTTGAAGCCCTCTATCGCGACGACGGAAGGGTTCCCGACGCGTATTATGTCGGGGGCCGAGATCAGGTCCTTTCCTATCGCAGGCTGCGGCTCGCCCCTCCGCACGGCGTCGTGGTTGCCCGGCGCGACGATCACCTCGATGTAGTCCGGGATCTTCTCCAGGAAATCGTCGAACATCCGATATTGCTTGTATATGTCGCGGACCACCAGCTCCTTCTCCTGGTTCGGATACACGCCTATGCCGTCGGCTATGTCGCCGGCGATGCTTATGTATTTTATCTTCCCTGCCAGCTCCTTCGCCTCGCCCCTCCCGTGCAGCCAGTCGGCGAACGAGTCGAGGTACTTGTCGAGGAAATACCGGCTGCCGAAATGGAGGTCGGAGAGATAGGCGATCGCGACGTCGGCCTCGCTCCTCTTCTTCTCCCTTATGACAGGCAGGTCGGGCCATTCTATGTCCTCGGCGATCATGTACGGCTCGAGGACCTTGCCGGTTATGGCGACGATGTCGTCGGTGAGGACCATCCGCGCCTTCTCCAGCGCCTTCTCGCTGTTGCGGGAGCGGGAGATGATGACCTTGAACGTGCCGCTGAGGTCCTCCACCTCGAAAAGCAGGTTGCCCTTCTTCGTCTCCCGCTTCTCGGAGATGAAGACGATGACCCTCACCTTCTCGTTGACGTGGCGCTTCGCGTCGGCGAGCTCGACCGTCGATACCGTGTTGCTCCTCCGCAGCATCTTCGATACCCGCTCGAAGCGGTTCCTGAAGTGGGCGATGAAGTTGTCCACCTCCCCCTTTGTCCTTGACTTCCCAGTCACGTCGAGGGCGTGATTCACCTTTATGTCGGACTGGTACTCCCTGGCAGCCGGCATGAATCCGTCAGGGCGGGCGACCTCGATCTTCGCGCCCTCCGCGAGGATTGCGTCTATGTCCTCCTTGGACACCAGGGGCTTGTGGAGGAGCAGGATCCTCTCGAGCAGCTCATCGGAGGGGTTGGCCTTGAGGTAATCTTCCGCGTCGAGCGTGAGACGGACACCCCTCTCGGCCAGCGCGTTCATGGGATTCCTCTAGGGGCGCTCGTTCAGCGCCTCCAGCGCGCTCATTATGGCCCAGATCTGCGTGCGGGCGTGCGCTGGCATGTTTATGTCCTCGGTGATGGATTCGATCAGGTATATCGCGGCGCTTATCTTCACCATCTTCTCCTCGTTGCCGTCGAGGCGGCCCTTGGCCTCGGTGAGCGCCCTGCGGATGTTCTTCGGTATGCTCGTGTCGTTGACCAAATCATCGATCATTTCGCTAATCTGCTTCAAGTCCATGCCATCACCTGGAAGAAATCGGAATCATCATCTACTTTCTTGAAAAGGGATTAAAAATCGGAGCCTGCCGGGGCCTTTCCTTAGACTCCACCTAAGATAAGGGCCCGCAAAACTTTTTTGGCTTGTTGATTTGCCCTTTTTGGCTGATGATTTGCCTTCCTGTAGGCAAATAGGTTAGCCTCATGAAGTTTCGCCGGCCTTTAACCTCAGCTAAGGATTAGGAAAGGCCGACTCAG
>JAWOLP010000066.1:0-3839 GCA_033853355.1 Candidatus Micrarchaeia archaeon
TCTAGCTGGTCAGGATTGCCGTAGAAGAGGACCTTCAGGTAACGGGATCCGAAGGAGGAGAGGCCGGCCGGAGGCGTGTGGCCCATCGGGCCGGACTCGTTTATGCTGTAGCCTCCGCTGCAGCAGGCGTAGTCCGATAGGGAGATGTTCGTGAAATCCCCGATGGTGGTGTTCACGATGGTGAACGGCGCGTCGTTCGTCGAATTCTGGATTATGTCCCAGCCGTTGTGGTAGAAGCGGGAGACGTTGATGAAGGCGTTGTTGCCGGAGGACCCTCCATCCTCGTAGAAGCCGGCGACGCTGTTGTTGTGCGCGTCGACGGCGGTCAGGATGTCGTTGTCGTCCCCTGAGAGATAGAAACCGAAGGCGTTGCTGTGGCTCACGATGCCGGTGTAGTTGTTTTCTGAAGCGCAAATGAACTGTTCTTCAGCCACGCCGGCCCTTCCATTGCCATAGGACGAACCGCCCACGATCGCATTGTTGTCTGCCGTGCCGCCACAAGAACCAGTGAGGACGAATCCGTCGCCGAGCTGGAAGGCCGGGCCCTCGCATTGGAATGTGCCGTTATTGTTGTAGGCCGTGTTGTTTATCAGAGTGTTGCCCGAGCTCGAGGCTATCACGAAGCCGCCGGGTGCGCTGAATTCGCTGCAGGGAGGCAGGTTGACGTTGTCGTATGCGGTGTTCCGGACCAGGGTGTTGAAGGTGCTTAGCCCGTCCAGCTCGAAGCCGGCCACCTGGTTGTGGTGCGCGGTGTTGCCGGCCAGGTAGGCGTTGTCCTCCCCGCTGAGCGCGAAGCCGATGTAGTTGTCGCGGGCTTCGGAGTTGGTTATGTTGTTGTATGATGCCGGGATGCTCGAGTATATGAGGAAGCCTTCGCCGAAAGGATGGTTGTACGCGACGCTGCCGTCTATGAGGTTGTACGAGCTTCCATAGACGTAGAAGCCGTTGTTCCCGTTGTCGTGGGCGGTGTCGCCGGTGACGTTGTTGAGGTCGTCATAGTCGAAGCGGTAGCCGTCACCGCTGTTGTTGTAGGCGGTGTTCCCCGAGACGTTGTTGCCGCTGCCGTCCTGGAAGAAGAAGCCGTTGATCTGGTTGCCGTAGGCGGTGCTGTCCCTGACGCTGGCCGGGTCGCCGTCTATCTGGAACCCGTTCTCGGTGTTATCGTAGGCCGTGTCGTTCGCGTAGAGGGTGCCCGTGCTGTAATACTGGTAGAACCCGCTTCCCGTGTTGTTGTAGGCCGTGTTGTGAGTGAGATTGTTGCTGTCGGCGCCACAGCACTCGACCACGAATCCGGCGTAGAATCCGGACTGGCTGAAGCCGTTGTCATGCGCCACGTTGTCCGTGAGCGAGTTGCCGAAGCTCCAGACATGGAACCCCTCCTGGCTGTTCAGGTAGGCGGTGTTGTTCTCGAGGACGTTGGAGTAGGATTTCATCTCGAAACCGACCGTGGCGTTGGTCGCGATGTTCCTGGTCAGCGTGTTGTTCCCGTAGTCCGGGGCGTCCATCTCGAAACCGGTCCCGATCAGGTCCGCCGCGGTGTTGTTGGTCACGAGCGTGCCAGCGTTCAGGCCGCTGAGGAGGAAACCGTCGGCGCCGCTGGGGATGCCGCTCACCGTGTTGCCCCTGACGAGGCCGCCCTGCACGTTGTTGATCATTATGCCTGCGGCCGAGGTCGCCATGGTCGAGTAGTTCCCGGTTACAGTGCAGTTGGCGATGGTTACGTTGCTGAGGTTGGCCAGACCCTCGCTGTCGGCGGCTATGACGCCCATGCTGAGGTTCGAGCCCGCCCGGTCTATCGTGTATCCTGCGCAGTTGAGGACGACGTTCGAGGCATTGATGCCTATGCAGGCGTCGCCGAAGGCTCCGTAAGGCTGGGGCGTCCCTCCGACGATGCTCTGGTTGAGGGTATAGACCCCGGCGCTGTTAATCACCTGGCAGGAGCTGACGTTGGCCGAAAAAGAAAACCCGAAGACGAGCAGTACGAATACCGCGGCGAGAAGAGATCTCATGCTATGGTCTGTGAAATAAAGTTTATATATTTATTCGGTCCCTCTTTCGCATTCGGTCCCTCCTTCGCCCCGGGCCGGTATGGGGGGAGGAAACAAGCGGCAGGGAAATAAACATTGCATGCGAGCGCATGCGCATGCTCCTATTCTCCGATGTGGCGGCGGTCTTCGACAAGATAGAGAAGAAGAGCGGGAGGCTCGAGATGACCGACACGCTGGCGGAGCTGTTCAAGCGCGCCGGCGAGGGCGAGATAGACAAGCTGGTCTATATAATACAGGGGATCCTCGCCCCGTCCTACGAAGGCATCGACCTGGGCCTGGGCGAGAGGTTCGCTATCGCCGCGATCGCCTCCGCCGCCGGATACTCGCCGGTCGAGGTCGAGAGGAATTTCAAGAAGAGCGGCGACCTGGGCGACACCGCCGAGGCCCTCCTCTCGAAGAAAAAGCAGATGGCCCTCTCGACGAGCGAGATGGGCGTCACAGACGTCTACGATTCCATGATGAGGATCGCCCGCGCCAGCGGGAGCGGGAGCCAGGAGCACAAGATAAAATACCTCGTCGAGACGCTCAACAACGCCTCCCCCCTGGAATCCAGGTTCATAGTGCGCTTCGTCGTGGGAAGCCTGAGGCTCGGCGTCGGGGACCCGACGATACTCGACGCGCTCTCGGTCGCCAAGGCGGGCGATCGCTCCCTCCGGGAGCAGCTCGAGCGGGCCTACGACGTCTGCGCCGACATGGGGTATGTCGCCAGGCTCTTCTACCACGACCAGGGGAGCATCAGGAAATTCACGGTGAGGCCGTTCAAGCCCCTCATGCCGGCCCTGGCCGAGCGCCTCAGCTCGCCTGCCGAGATAATGGAGAGGCTCGGCAAGTGCGGGGTAGAGATGAAGTACGACGGCTTCCGGCTCCAGTGCCACAAGAAGGGCGCCGAGGTGGAGCTGTACTCGCGCAAGCTCGAGAAGATGACCGGCATGTTCCCGGACGTCGTGGCGGCGATCCGGTCCCTCAAGCCCAAGGAGATAATATTCGAGGGCGAGGCGCTGGCTTATGACAGCGCCAGGCGCAGGTACCTCCCGTTCCAGCAGACGATGCACCGGAGGAGGAAGCACGGAATAGAGGAGGCGTCGAAGGAGATGCCGCTCAACCTGTTCGTGTTCGACGTCCTGTATCTTGAGGGGAAGGACATGACGTCGGAGCCGTACAAGCGGCGGCGGAAGCTCGTCGAGAGGATATTCAAGGGCGGCATCCTCAAGCCCAGCCAGTGCGAGATACTCTCGAAGACCAAGGACCTGGAGGCGCGGTTCCGGGAATCGCTCTCCTCGGGCCTGGAGGGGATAATGGCCAAGGACCTTGAGGCCCCCTACACGGCCGGCAAGAGGAAGTTCGCGTGGATAAAGCTCAAGAAATCCTACGGCAAGTCCGTGGACACGATAGACGGGGTCATAGTCGGCTACTATCTGGGGCAGGGGGCCAGGGCGCAGTTCGAGTTCGGCGGGGTGCTCGTCGCGGTCTACAATTCGGACAGCGGCAGGCTGGAGACGGTGGCCAAGGTCGCCTCGGGCTTCAGCGAGGAGGAGATGGTCTCGCTCCGCGAGACGCTCGAGAAGGTCAAGACCGGCAAGCCGCCTTCCAACCTCGACTGCAAGATAGAGGTCGATTTCTGGGTGGAGCCGAAATATGTCGTCGAGGTGGCATTCGACGAGATAACCGAATCCCCGAACCACACATGCGGGATGCACGGCGAAAAGGGGTATGCCCTGCGCTTCCCCAGGATCGTGCGGATGCGGCCGGACAAGACCATCAAGGAGATAACGACCACGGACGAGACCGTGA
>JAWOLP010000067.1:0-27324 GCA_033853355.1 Candidatus Micrarchaeia archaeon
CGGTTTCTATCTTGACACGGCGAACGATTCGATCCTTCTCGACAACAATGCCACATCCAACGGCCAGAACGGCGTGTATCTCATCAACAGCTTCAACAACACGATCACGGGCGGCCTGGCCTGCGACAGCGTGAACGACGGTTTCGAGCTCGATTCGTCCAACACGGGCAACTCGATAACCGGAAGCTTCGCGTGCAGGAACGGGGAATTCGGCTTCAACTTCATGACGACTTCGGACAACAACACCATCTCCGACAGCTCCTCGGTCAACAACTCCATCTCAGGGCTGCAGTTCTCCAGCGACGGCGTGAACGCCACCGGCGTGAACGCGACCGGAAACGGGGACGCTGGCTTCTACGTCTTCGGAGGGACGAACACGATGATCTCCGGCGGCCTGGCGTCCGGGAACGCAAGGGGGTTCTACGTCTACCTCTTTTCTGACAATACCACCATCGATTCCGCCCTCTCATTCGGCAACATTGGCGAGGGCCTCAACATCTTCCAGGGCAACAACACGATCCTGAGCAACAGCAGGTTCTACAACAACAATCCCGACTTCGACACCGCCAACCAGTTCGGCGGGCCCTTCGTCGTCAATTTCACCGGCGTCGTGTTCGACAACCCTGCCGGCTCGATCCAGAATTTCACGACGGTGTCCATCAACGACACGGTCCAGCCGGGCGACGAGTACAGCATGAACTGGAGCGCGCCACCCGCGCCGGCGCTGCCCACAGGGCCGTACACGTCTTTCGCAGGGAAATACCTGAACATAACGCCGGTGGCCGGGACACCCTCCCTCGACTCGATAGCCTTCACGTGGAGCCCGAGCGAGCTCAGCGGATACTCCGAGAGCCGTTTCCAGCTCTGGAAGTCCTCGGGAGGGGTATGGTCCGCGATAGACACCAACCCTGATACCGCCAACCACCAGCTGCTCGAGGCGAACCTGGACCCGGCGAGCGTCTACGCCATCATACAGAGCGACGCCTGCCCGCCAACGATACTCACCCCGGGCACGACCCTCACGCTCAACAGCAGCATCATCGGCGCCACGAACCCGTTCCCGGCCGGCCTCGCATGCATCAATGTCGAGGCATCCAACGTGACCGTGGATTGCCAGGGGAACAGCGTCACGAACAACGGCACTGATGGCAGCTACGGAGTTGCGATAAGCAGCGGCGCCGCCAATGTCACGGTGAAGAACTGCCTGGTTTCGCAGTATAGCGGAGGGGTCATCCTCCTCGACTCGTCGGGCAACACGATACAGAACGTAACCTCGTTCAACAACACCCTCAGCGGCGGCTCGACCGGTTTCATGCTGACGGGCCAGACTAGCGGCTCGCACAACAACACGTTCACTGGCGACACGGCATTCGGCAACAACCTCAGCGGGTTCCACGTTATATTCGGCTCCAGCGGCAACGCCTTCACCAACGACTCCTCCTACGGCAACGGCCAGTACGGATTCGTCTCGGGCAACGGCACCGGCAACTCGTTCTCCTCGGACAACGCGACCGGCAACGGCGCGGCCGGCTTCTGGGTCGTCTCCGGCGCGAGCGGCGTCTTCAGCGGCAACACCGTGGACAACAACCCGACCGGCTTCCTTGTCCAGACATTCACCAACCCGGCGACCCTCAACACCATAAGCGGGAACACCCTCACCAACAACACCCGGGGCATCTACTTCAACAGTGCCTCGGGCGGGAACAACGTAAGCGGCAACAGCATGACCCTGGGCACCTCCGGCATCCTCGTCTCGTCGAGCCCCTCCAACACATTCAGCGGGAACAGCGTCACCGCGTACCAAAACGGCATCAGCGTGCAGTCTTCGGACGGCACGAACGTGACATCCAACAACGTATCGGCGTATGGCGGCTCGTTCGGCGAGGGCATCGGGGTCTCGACATCCGGCGGCTTCCTCGTGTCGGGCAACATCGTCCACGACTACAACGGCACGGGTTCCGATGCGATAGGGGCCCACGGGACCACATCCGGCCTCTTCAGCAGCAACACGGCCTACAACAGCAACGACGGCTTCAGCATCGATTCCGGCGCGAGCGGCACTTCGTTCGAGAGCAACATCGTCCACGACATAACCTTCTACTGCTTCATCGTGGCGAACTCCGGCAACAACACCCTCGGCGGGAACACGGCATACCATTGCGGCGATTTCGGCTACTACGTGTTCTTCGGCAGCGGGAACCTCTTCGAGAACGACACGGCCTACAACAGCTCGACCGGATTCTTCAGCTCCGGCTCGGGCTCCAACACGTTCAACAACGACACGGCCTACTTCAGCGGCTTCGCCGGCTTCGACGCGGTCGACACGTCCTCGACGGTCTACTCGAACGACGTCTCCCACGACAACCCCCTCGGCTTCAACCTGAGGTCCAACACCACGGGCAACTCGATAACCCTCAGCACGGCATACAACAACAGCGTTGGCGGCGTCTTGCTCGACGGGGCCAACCAGACGACCCTCAGCGGCCTGCACCTCTACGGGAACAGCCCGGACTTCTCGGTGACCGGCGACAGCACGCTCTACCAGATGAGCGGCACTGTCTTCGACAACCCTGCCGGCGATTTCACCAGCTTCACCAACCTGTCAGTCAACGACACCCTAGCGAGCGGCGACTCGTACGAGATGGCCTGGACCCCGCAGATCGCGCCTCCGGCCGGCTTCTTCAGCTTCGCGGGCAAGTTCGTGAGCATCACGACGATGAACGGCTCGCCCTCGATAGACCATGCCGTCTGGAGCTGGCAGGAATCCGAGCTGTCCGGCTACAACAAGACGCGCTTCGAGCTATGGAAGAACGACGGCGTCTGGGTCGTGCAGAACGACACGCCCGACACGGTGTCCGATACCCTGTCGCTGACGTCGTTCAGCCCGCTCAGCACCTACGCGATACTCCAAAACAACCTCACGACCAACATCTCGGCCATCAAGCTGCTCCAGACCGCGGTCCAGCCTTCGCAGGGAGGGATGGTGGAGTTCAATGTCACGGTCAACAACAGCGGGAACCTCTCGCTGGACCCGGTGACCGTCGTGGACGTCCTGCCGGCAGGCCTCACCTACTCGTCGGCCTCCCCGGTCCCTGATTCGGTGGCCGGGCAGACGCTCACCTGGAACAACCTCGGGCCCCTCGGCGGAGGAAACTCTACTGTCATATACATCAACGCCACTGTGGATCCGGTCGTAGTCAACCAGACCAACCAGACAGCCGTGCTGACGAACGCGGCCAACGCGACCGGCACCGACAAATACGGCGACAACGTGACGGCATCCAGCTCGGCCAACGTCACGGTCTACTTCGCGGCCATCTCGCTGATGAAAGTGGACATCACCCCGGTGCTGACATCGCCCGGAGGCGCCGTGCAGTGGCAGATAAACGTCTCGAACCCCGGCCAGGTTACCCTAGAGCCTGCATCGGTCGAGGACGTGCTTCCCGCGGGCTTCCAGTACGCCGGCGCCTCTCCTGCTGCCGACTCGGTCAGCCCCGACAACCGGACCATGGTCTGGAATGACGTCGGCCCGATAGCCGCCGGAGGCTCCAGCATAATACTGCTGAACTCGTCCGTCGGCGCGAACGTCGCCAACGGCACCTACACCAACTCGGTGAACACGACCGGCGTCCCGCCCGACGGGACGGCCGTGACCGCCAGCGCCACCGCACAGGTCGGCATCTTCGCCCCGGCGATAAGCGTCGTCAAGTCCGTGGAGAACATGTCCGCGGCCGGGCAGAACACGACCTGGACGATAAACGTGACCAACACCGGATCGATCAATCTCACCGTCAGCGCGGTCGACACCCTGCCGGCCAACATGAGCTTCGTCGGTGCCAGCATCGCCCCGACCAGCGTGTCAAACCAGACGGTCACCTGGACTAACTTCACGGTCCTGCCTCCGGGCGCCTCGTTCGTGATACTCATGAACACGACGACGAACCTCGGCGGCGTCTACCTGAACAACGTGTCGGTGACCGGCGTCCCGCCGAACGGGAACAGCGTGACCGCCAACACGTCCGCCTCCTCGATACAGACCACGCCGGGCCCGTCGGGAGGCCATGAGACGCTCCTTACCCTGTCGGCCGGCTTCCAGAGCAACTGCACCGGTAACACGATAACCGTCACCTCCGGCGGCGCGATATCTGGCGCCACGGTGGTCGTCAACGGCAACACGGTCGGCTCGACGGACTCGAACGGCCAGCTCTCGTTCGCCGGCTGCGGCCAGAGCCTGATAGTCCGCGCGAGCAAGTCCGGATATCTGGATGCCATACTGTATCCGACGGAGATCGCCTGCGGGCAGTGCGCTCCGGTCACATGCGTCAACGACACCGGCTGCGCGCTCGACCAGAGATGCCAGGTGAACGCCGCGAACGCCAGCCTCAACCAGTGCGTGCCCCTCCAGTGCGGCTGCGGCCAGACCGCGGACGACCACCAGTGCGTGGGGACCGTCTGGCAATGCGGAAGCGGACCCTCGTGCAATTCCTGCCCCTCTGGACAGGCGTGCAACGCAGACCATGTCTGCCAGCCGACCGGATGCACCTCGGACCAGCAGTGCAAGGACAACGAAGCTTGCATCACCGCTGCCGGCGCGCCGGGAACGGCCGCGGCTCCGGGGAGCTGCCAGAACGTCACGGGAGCGTGCGGCTACGTCTCCAACCACGCCTTCGTGCCCTACAACTACACCTGCGGCACTGAGCCGGGATGCCCGAGCTGCCCGGCCGGGCAGAGCTGCGTGGCGCACCAGTGCGTGCAGTACGGGCTGGACTGCCCTGCGGGAGGCGTGGTCGGGAGCAGCGTGACCTGCAAGGCCACGGCCAACGGCCAGGCATGCCCCGACTGCAACTACACCGTGACGGATCCGTCCGGCGCCTCCACTTCGGGGCAGACCGGCCCTGACGGCAGCATAACGCTACCGCTCAACTCGGCCGGCCAGTACCGGGTGTCGATAATGAGTGCAGGCGCGCCCGTGAACTCCGCCCAGGTGGCGGCGACTGCGGGCGGACAGCCCTCCCAGCCTTCGGCTCCGCCCGCGGCAACCGGTCCTGATCTGCTCTCGGTCCTGTGGCTGCTGCTCCTGCTGCTGATCGTCATCGCTGCGGTCATATACTGGAGAAGCAGGTCGCAGAAGAAATGATTCTTTTTTTCTCCTTTTTCAGCCCTTCTCCTTTTTGGGCACTCGATTTGCCTTTTTTGGCTAATGATTTGCCTTCCTGTAGGCAAATAGGTTAGCCTCATGAAGTTTCGCCGGCCTTTAACCGAAACTTTGCCGAGGGATGATCAAGGGCAAAGTTTCATCAAAGGTCCTGAGGCTGGCCTCATGAAGTTTTGCCGGCTTTTATCATGAGTCGAGCTGGGGGAAAAGCCGACTCAGGAAGTTTTGTCAACTTTTACCCCAAGTAACACTGGAGGAAAAGTTGAGAGAAAGAAAAACGCCCCAACCGCGAGTCTCATCCCTTTAGGCTCGCCTAAAAGGGCTTTGAACGCGGACATCAACCTGTCTGCGCGCCTTTTTGGAAAAGGCGCCCCAAAACGGCCTTGCTAATTTTCGCGCCGAGCGCGAAAATGGCCTTTTCAGAGACCAAAAACCCGAAAGGGTTTTTCAACAGGTCGTTTTGGTCCCACTTTTCCTAAAAGCGGGCACCGCAGGGTTGCGTCCTGTCTGTCCCGCGGTGCGAGCCCCCACGGGGCGAGCGTACCGCGAAATCCAGGTTAGACTATTGGGGCTTTTTTTTGCTAACTTGCGAACCTTCCTGTAGGTTCGCACGCGGAACTAAAGACGTAGCAACATATTTAAATAACTATGGCTTTTAATTACTCTCGCGGTTTCTAGTCGAATTCGCATTCTCAGAATTCACCAGGTGGTACGTTGAAAAGATGCATAACTTGCGGAAAGAACACGAAAGATTTCGCGGAGTTCCCGTCGCCGAACAGCGATGAGAAGATCGTCCGCTGCCGCTACTGCAGGGAGAACCGGAACAGGTACGCCGCTTCGGACGGCTTTGCCGGCCCATAGGTGCGTGGATGGAAGAACTCAACGTCGCAGCGCAAGTAAAGGTTTATGTTGATTCGCCGGCGGACATGCCCGCAGTCAAGAAGGGCATCGAGAAGCTGGCGAAAGTCCAGAAGATGTGGGAAGAGGATGTCGGATTCGGGATCAAGGTCCTGAAGGCGAACCTCCTCCTGACAGACGCCGAGGGCGGGATGGAGAAGCTCGAAGCCTCCATACGCAAGCTCAAAGGCGTGAGCGAGCTGGAAGTGGAGACCGTCACGAGAGTGTGATCATATGGCTAAGGAACAGCAGGCTAAGGAGCAGCAACCGCAGAAGAGGAAGGCCCCTCCACCGGTCGCCGCTGCGAAGAAGCCGGTGAAGGAGGAGAAGGAAGGGTTCAGGGGCATCGTGCGCATCGCCGGCAAGGACGTCAAGGGCCAGGTGAAGCTCAAGAGGGCGCTCACCGCGGTCCGCGGCATAAGCCACACGTTGGCCGTCGCGGCGTCCGTTGCCATACAGAAGGAACTCTCTATCGACCCGCAGACGCCGGTCGGCGAGCTCAGCGAGGAATCGATAGAGAAGGTCGACAAGATACTCTTCAACCTCCAGGACCATGGCGTCCCGAGATACCTGCTCAACAGGGCCTCGGATTTCACCACCGGCAAGGACAAGCACATCATAATGAACGACCTCCTTTTCGAGACCACGCAGGACGTCGAGAGGGAGAAGAAGGCTTACAGCTGGAAGGGCTATCGGCACACCTTCGGGCAGAAAGTGCGCGGCCAGAGGACCAGGAACACGGGAAGGACCGGAATGGCGGTCGGTGTCCTGAGGAAGGCCATCATAGCTGCACAGGGAGGAGCCGTCGCGGGCGCAAAGCCTGGAGCACCGGCTGCAGGAGCCCCTGCGGCGGCACCGGCTGCTGGAGCGAAGGCTGCTCCGGCCGCGGCCGCGAAGCCGGCAGCCAAGCCAGCGGAAAAGAAGTGATCCTATGGGCGATCCTAGAAGGCTGCGGAACAAGACCGAACGTCCGAAGAAATTGTGGGACATGGACAGGCTGAGCCACGACAAGGCCCTCAAGACCGAATACGGCTTGAAGAACATGCGCGAGCTTTGGAGGGCCACGGCCGAGCTGAAGAAGTACCGCCGCGAAGCCAGGCGCCTGCTGTCCCTCACCGAGGAGGACCGCCGCGACGACGCGAAGAAGGTCCTGAGGAGGCTGGCGAGGGCCGGAATCCTGAAAGAGGGCTCGGTCCTCGACGACGTGCTTTCGCTGGAGGTGAGGGCTGTCCTGGAGCGCAGGCTCCAGACCCTTGTCCTGCGGAAAGGCCTCGCGATGTCGACCCGGCAGTCGAGGCAGCTTATCACCCACGGATTCATCTCCATAAACGGCAAGATCGTCTCGAGGCCCGGCTACCTGGTCGAGCTGTCCGAAGAGGCGACGCTCGCTCATGCGAAGCCGATAGAGCTGAAGTCCAAGGAGCCTGAGCCGAAGCCTGAAGGCGAAAAACCGGCTGCGCCGGCCGCCGCCCCTGCGGCTCCGGCGGAGAAATCATAAGGTGATGATCAATGGTCGACAAACCTGAAGAGGCCAAGCCCCCGGAACCGAAAGAGGAAGCGAAGGCAGAGGTCAAGCCTGAAGTGAAGCCTGAAGAAGTGCGGAAGCCGAGGAAGATGAGGCTAGCCGTAGTCCACGTCTACTCATCCAAGAACGACACGATCATAACCGCCACCGACGTGAGCGGCGCCGAGACCCTCGCATGGGCGAGCGGCGGCATGATGGTGAAGTCCCACCGCGAGGAAGGCAGGCCTTATGCGGCCATGCAGGCCGCGCTCAAGGTCGTCAACAGCCTCAAGGAGAAGGGCATCACCCACGTCCATGTGAGGATACGCGCCCCTGGGGGCGTGGGGATGAAGACGCCCGGCGCTGGCGCGCAGGCCGTCGTGAGGACGATCGCCAGGACCGGCGTCCGGATCGGAAGGATCGAGGATGTCACTCCGCTCCCGACCGACTCCATGAAAAGGAAGGGCGGCAGAAGGGGAAGAAGAGTATGAAACTGGTGCTCGACAAGAAGCATGGGAACCGGATCGAGTTCATCGCCAAGGGCGTCTCCACATCGATGGCCAACATGTTCCGCAGGTACAGCATCTCCCGCGTGCCGGTGCTGGCCATCGAGGCGGTTACATTCTACGACAACACGAGCGCCTTCTGGGACGAGTACATCGCCCACAGGCTCGGCCTCATGCCCATACTCACGCCTGACAAGCTGCCCGAGGACGTGGAGGTCGTGTTCTCGCTCGATGCGGAAGGCCCCAAGACCGTCTACGCCTCGGACATGACATCTTCCGACAAGGATATCGCGGTCGCCAAGGGCAACATCTCGATCGTCACCCTCGGCCCTAACCAGAGGCTCAGGTTCGAGGGCAGGGCTGTGCTCGGCATCGGCAGGACGCACGCCAAGTTCCAGTCCGGGCTCGTAAGCTACGGGGCCGAAGGGGACGAGGCGAAGTTCGTCGTTGAGAGCTTCTTCCAGATGGAGCCCTCCCAAGTCATCCTCCGCGGATGCGATGTCATAGAATCCGACATCGAGGCCATCGAGGAGGCCCTCGGCAAGAAGTCCGAGAAGCCCAAGAAGGCGGCGAAGGCTAAGAAGAAATCCAAGAAAGAGGAGGAGAAAGCCGAAGCGAAAGAAGAAGCGGCCGACGCCAAAGAAGAGAACGTCGAGGAGAAAGAGGAGAAGAAGGCCAAGAAAGAGAAGGAAGAGGAGAAGAAAGAGAAAGAAGAGTAACGAGTGGTCGTATTTCGATCACGTCCCTTATCCTGCAGGGGTGTAGTCGATCGGCGTTCCGATCGCCAAACCCCCTGCTACTGCGCGACAGCTGTTTTCACGCAGGGGTGGCAGAGCGGTCAAATGCGCCAGCTTGAGGGGCTGGTGGGTTAGTCCCTTCGAGAGTTCAAATCTCTTCCCCTGCATTCTAATCTGATCAGAGTTCCTGCCATGGTGGGGCTCTTCTTTATTCTTCTCCCTGAGAGCATCACGTCAAGCATCGAGCACACCGGACCTTCTTATCCACAAAACCAGTGTGCACCGCCGTTTTCGTGTTTATAAAGAAACGCAGTGAAAACACACTGCTTCAAGCGTTCTAAAGCCTAGAGCACATTGAAACAAGCGTTTTGGCTTCACTGAGATATGAGAGCTGGGCGCCCTATGAATAACTTCATAAACTTTTATACCCAGATAAATCCGATGATGAAGGATCCTTTATTGCTCTTATCTTTGTTTTTGATATTGTCCGTGTATGGTTGCACTCAAAATCAAACGCAGAAGCCCCCACCTAATCAGACACTAACGCCGCCAAATACCTCTTGGTCGGTTGTCAAGAACATAAGCATTGGGGCTAGCCCGCTTGCGCTCGCGATCACCCCGGACGGACGATTTGTATATATAACAAATGAGGTGGATAGCACAATTTCGGTTATATCCGCATCAAATAATAGCGTGATGGCTACGATAAACGCAGGAAACTATCCTGATGGAATTGCCATCTCTCCGGATGGGCAGATTGCATATGTGTCAAATTGGAAAAATGATACCATCCTGATGCTCTCTACTCGTACTAATGGCATGATCTCCACCATAAATGTTGGTTTCAGCTCAGCTACAATCGCGATAGGTCCAGACGGAAAATATTTGTATGTCCCAAATTATTTGAACGGAACAGTCTCTGTAATATCAACAGCAGATGACAACATAACCGATACGATAAAAGTTGGTGATGGCCCGGCCGGGGTCGCGATCACCCCGGACGGTCGTTACGTTTATATAACTAACAAGAACAGCGGAACAGTGTCGGTAATATCAACATTAAACAATACCGTTGTAAGCACAGTTGATGTTGGGGGACTTCCAAATGCCGTCGCAGTTTCCCCGGACAGCAAATACGCGTACATCACCAACGGGAAAGATAACACACTTTCAATCATCTCTGTATCAGACAATTCATTGGTTGATACGATAAATGTAGGAAAACTTCCATTCGGGTTGGCAGCCAGTCCAGACGGCAAATATGTTTATATCTCAAATTACGTGGACGGTACTGTTTCTGTATTATCTACAACAAACAATACAGTAGTTGATACGATACAATCCCCTGGTTCGGATGCAATAGCAATAACTCCTGATGGGCATTCCGTGTACGTAACAAATAGGAATGACGGGATGGTGACTGTGATCTCGGCTCCCTGACTTTTCTATAAGACCTCTGATCAGATCAATTGATTCTTCCCCTGCATTTTTTGTTAACTGATTTGCCCTCCTGAGGGCAAATCCTCTTTCTACGCCCACTACGCCGGGATCCCATGAAGAACAAACGCTCGCTCCGCTGAACCCGAAGGAAACCTATATCACGAACGTTCCGCCTCGCTGGACCCAATCGCCATCCATCCAGAAGAAATAGCCCTTCCCTAGCGTAGGGCATAGGGAACAAGAAAAAAATCGCAGGTGCCTCTAGAGCTTTTTCACGTTCTTCGCGCGGGGGCCGCGGTCGCTTTGCTCGACTTCGTATTCGACGGCATCGCCGGGCGAGAGCGTCGCGCCGCCTTCGATCGCTGAAGAGTGCACATATACGTCTTTTCCGTCGTCGCCCGTTATGAACCCGAAACTGCGCGCGGTATTGAACATCTTCACTTTTCCTTTCATCGCATCACCTTCGATAATCCTTTCATACGCATGGTTTATATGCCGGTTGATTCGGCCGTTTGCGGAAAAAAATCCCCATCGCATGGCGATGTCTCCGCCTCGGATCACGACAGCCTGAGCTTCACGCCGAGCTTCTTCGAAAGGTTCTCGAGGTCCTGGACCACGTATAAGAACGCGAGCCATGACCACTTCCCCCATCTCCGGATGCCCTCGGCCTTTATCCGCTCTATCTCGTCGCGCCCGCTCCGCGGCTCGCGGCCGAAGAAAAGCTTGCCGAAGACGTCCGCCGACCACACGTCTATGGGGAATCCGCCGTGCGGGCTGATTATGTCCGAGGAGTAGTCCCCGATGCCAGGAAGCTCCATGAGCTTCGACTTGGCCTCCGCCGGCCCCATAGCCTTCAGCTCGTCCAGGGTAGGGAAGCCGCGCTCTATCGCCTTCGCTATCCCGACGATGTACTTCGCCCGGTATCCGAGCTTGCACCTCTTCGCCAGCTCGCGAGGATCCTTCCTGGAGAGGACGGCCGCCGAAGGCCAGAAAGCTATCCTCTTCCCGTCGAACTCGGCTTCATCGCCGTATGTGCGGAGGAGGCAATCCATCATGCGGTCGCTCCTCTCCATGGGAGCCATCTGGAGGCAGACCGCCAGTATCGCCGAAGGGAAAAGGCCGGCAGCATCCGTGTCCTGCATCCCGTACCTGTGCCTCACCGCGTGCTTCAGTACCGGGTCGCGCCGCGCCATCCTGTAGAATCCGGAGAGGCTTTCGCCGCAGTAGAGCTTCGAGGCCGTGGCCTTCTCCACCAGGTCCCTCGTCCCGGCGTCCGGGCGCCCGGCCAGGAAAGCCGTCGCCTCTATGCGTGGGCTCTCCACGACGCCGGCCGAGCGGAGCTTCAGGCCGACGAGCTTCCCGCCGATCCGGAGCGCTGTCCAGAGCGTTCGGCCATCGGATTCCTCGGCAGGGGTGAAGAGGGGCCAGCCGGCCGGCTTCCTCACGGTGAGCGTGAAATCGTACGGCGCTTCCGGCCGGATCGTGAAGGAGAACCTCCTCAGCAGGCGGACCATGGATTCCGAAGGCGGAAAACCCTTATAAGCTTTCGCAGGAATGAACGGGCGGTGATGAGATGGGACTCCTCTACACGAGCATACGGGTCAAGGACATGAAGAAATCGGTCGATTTCTATACCAGGGCCATGGGGCTACGGGTCATCGGAAGGCGCAGCCCGGTGCCGGGCGAGCAGATCGTGAGCCTCGAGGATCGGGAGACCAAGCAGAAGATAAACCTGATGTGGTACGCCAAGAGCTGCAGATGGTACTCCCCGTACAAGATGGACGGCGTCGAGCTCGACCACCTCATGTTCGAGGTCAAGGACGCCAAGGCGGCGTACAAGCGGCTCCTCAAGCGCGGGGCGAAGAAAGCCACCGACCTCTGGGAAGGCAAGGAGAGGACGATGGGCCTGGTCAAGGACCCCAACGGCATCTGGGTCGGCGTGATGAGCCAGAACAAGAAATGAGCTATAAATTTTCTATTTTTTGATTTCATTTTAATACACTTCTATTCAACTGCTACCATAATGGTGACGAAAAAAGAGATACGTTCCCTCTCTACCATGCCGCCGCCACGCAACTCCGGGTTCAGCCTGGTGAAGCCGGCGACCGACCCGATCGGCGTCAAGGCTGAGGAAGCGGCCGAATTCTACCGCTCGCTCCACGAAGTATCGGCTGAGTGCATATTCGTGTGCGACCTCGCCGGCGCGCTCCTCCGCGCGAACCGCCGGGCGCTCGAGATGTTCGGCATCGCCGAGAGCGAACTGCCTGGGGCTTCCTTCACCTCCATGATCCCCCAGGCCCAGGTCCCGCGTTTCCTCGCATCGCTGCGCGAAGCCGCGGAGAGCGGATGCACGGAGGAGATACAGCGGCTCAACCTCCGGACGAGGGACGGACGGCAGGTCATACTCGCGTCCCGCTCGAGCGCCTTCATGATTGGCGCCGAGCCGTTATCCGTCCTGCACGTCGCCCGCGACGTCTCCGACTTCTTCACGCTGCAGGACGAGCTGAAAAGGGACGCTGCGCTCGCCGCCGCCGGCCAGGTCGCCGGGAAGGCCGGCCACGACATCCGCAACCTGCTTGTGCCGGCGTCCTCGCTGATAGAATACCTGCTCGAGACCGACGAGAGCAAGCTCACGCCGGCGCGCATCGGCGGCCTCAAGAGGATCGCGGCCTCGGCGAAAGAGGCGATGGACAACATCACCCACCTGATATCGCACCTGATGATACTCTCGGCTCCCGGCCCGAAATCTGTCGTCGATGTGGACGTCAACCCTATCCTCCGCGTCATGGCGGACCGCATAGCCGTGGCCCTGGAGGCCAGAAAAGAGAAATTCTCCGTCCAGCTGGACCTTTGCGAGGATCCGCGCATCGTGCGCGGCGACCGGGTGGAGCTCGACCGGGCGTTCATGAACATAGCGGCGAACGCGATCGACGCCATGCCTTCGGGAGGCCGGCTCACGATCCGCACGGCCAACGACGATTCCGAAAGCCAGCCCATGATCAGGATAGCGATTAGCGACACGGGCTGCGGGATGAACGAGGAAGTCATGTCCCGGATGTTCGACCCCCATTTCAGCACCAAAGGCTCGAGGGGGAACGGCCTCGGCCTGGCCATCACCTCGAAGACGGTCAAGGACCATGGCGGGATAATACGCGTGTCGAGCGAGGAGGGCCACGGGACGTCTTTCGAGGTACTCCTGCCTGCCAAGCAGCCTTAGCCGGTGCTGATGTTCAGCTTCCCGCTGGCCAGGGCCCGTATGAATTCGCCGAACATCCTCCCTTCTATCATCGGCGACGGCCCCAGGCTTATCCACCCGCTCCTCTCCAGCGACGAGGCCGCCTCTTCCCTGCCCCTGAAGGGTTCCGGGGCGCCTGAGGCGAGCGCGGTCATGACCTCTTTCTCATCGCCGCTCATCGCGAAAATCAGCATCCTGCCGTAGTTCTCGACGACCTCCCTCCCATGGTAATCGTCCATCAGGGCTTCCAGTGTAACCGAGGAGTCGATCAGGTCTTCGTCGATGACGCTCCCGCCGGTCTTCTCCAGGGCCGTGGCGGCCAGGTGGCTGAAGATGAACGCCTCCCATGGCTTGTTGCCGCTCATCGCGGCGAGCCGCGCAAGCGCGCCGTCCGTGAAAGCGATCCCGCTCTGCGAGGCGGGGCCGGCCACTATGGCGGCGTGCTCAGCGTCGGTCAGCCGTGGCACGTATGCGGTGTCGAAAGCCGGGTCCTCCTCGAAGCCCTTCCTGAACGCCTCGTCCACGGACCGGTTCCTGTGGCAGACGACCGCCAGCCTCACGTTGGCCGGGCCGCTCTTGATGTAAGATATGACCTCTCCCATGTCCTCCGGAGGTATGGACCCGAGCGCTATCATCTCGTCCAGCCCGACGTACACCGGCGCCCCGATGCTCCCCAGCGCCCCCAGCGGGTCGCCGCGGTCCACATTGAGCCCGGGCGCAGCCTGGGCGCAGAAGCGGCCGACCATCTGTCCCAGCTGCCGGAAGACCTCCTCCTTGGACTGCGGGAGCGACGAGCCGTCATCGCTGCTCCTCATGTCGAAGAAGAACCCGTTGGCGCCTGATCTCCTGCACGCGCCCCCGACGACCGCCTTCATCAGGTCGGTCTTCCCTATCCTCCAGAACCCCCTTATGCACACGTTCCTTCCGCCAGCGAGGCGCTCGGAGATCCCTTCGGCCAGCGGCTTCCGCATCCTCAGCTCGTCCGGCAGAGAATAAGCGGCGATCACGTACCTGTCGGCGAGCCTGTTGGCGTCCAATGAGATAATCATGTGATAGTAATTGTTAAAGTGTATTTATATACTCATTGGTGCGGATGCAGGCCGCGGCCTCCGATTGATGGCGGTCAGATGACGTGCACGTTCTGGAGCATGAGTATCGAGACCAGCACACCGTAGATGGCTATGCTCTCGACAAGCACCACGAACACGATGTTCTTGCCGAACGTCTGCTCGCTGCGGACGAGGCTCGCGATCCCGGTGGCGCCGAGCCTGCCGAGCATGTAGCCGGTGAGGCTGACGAGGCTCAGGACGCCTGCGGCCAGGAAGAGCACGACCTCGCTGCCGGCCGGGACCGCTATCGGGGACCCGAAGGTGCCGAGCGAGCGGCTGATGAGGATCGCGATCAGGAGCCCGTAGATGACTATCGTCTCGGGCAGTATGACGAAGACGAGGCTCTTGCCGAAGATGCCCTCCTTCCTGCTCATGGCGGTTACGGCCGCGCTCGCGGCATATCCGATTCCGAGGGCGGAGAAGAAGCCGGTTATCCCCACGACCACGCCGGCGCCGAGGGCGCTGTAGAAGACCTGGTCCTCGGTCAGGACCTTCTGGGCGACGAGCCCGGATATCTTGTCGGCGTTGAGGATTAGGATCAGGGCTATCAGCAGGCCGTAAATCGTGGGCGTCTCGGCCAGCACCGTGAATACGAGGTTGGTGCCGAAGCTCCTGCCGCGGTCCGAGCTCACGCGCTCCGAAGCCCTTCCGGCCATCGTGATGCCGATAGTGGATCCTATTCCGCTGGCGCCTACCGCGATCGCGGCCCCGATCATCAAAATCTCAGTTATGTTCGTCGATACCACCTAGAACGGATTGAATATCGTCCCGCCTCCTTCATAAAACTTGCTGAAGAACTCCACGTACTGGAGCCTCAACGCGTGGGCGAAGACCGCGAAAAGCGACACCACCACGAGGAAGATATGGGCGACCAATATGATTATCCCGGCGCTCAGCTGGCCTGCCAGGCCGAGGGCGAAAAGCCCCCCCACAATGCTAGCGAATGTCGCCGAGAGGCCGACGTGCGCCATGTTGAGGGCGAGAAGCCTCACATACGAGAGCACGTTGCTGAGCAGGCGCGTGAGGTCTAGCGCCTCCCTGGCCCCCTTGAATCCCAGCACGAGCGCGAGCCCGGCGGCGCTCAGGCCGATCCATTCCCAGAACACGAAGTACGCCATGCCGATCCCTGCGATTATGGCGAGCCAGCCGACCTTCCCTCCGAGGAGCTCGGGGATGTCCTTCTCGCGTATCGCATTGACCGAGCCGAGGACATAGCCCAGCACTATCTGCACGACGCCGAGGAACAGGGCGAAGAGCAGGAGGTTCTCAGGCTCGAGTATCATCTGCTTGGTCCAGACGCTGAAGCCCGCGAACTCCCCTCCTATGAGGCCGAATGCGAGGGCGGAGAACGAGCAGATGATGGCGATCTCCCCGATGTTGCGGGCCTCCTCGGACTCCTTGAAATGCTGGTAGAAGAAGAACGATATCACGAAGAGGAGGAGAGCGTCGAAAATGTCCGCGAACATCAGGCCGAAGAACAGGACGAATGCCACGGCCAGGAACGGCGTGGGGTCTATCTCGCCGTAGTTGGGAGGCGAGAACATCCTGGTCAGCATTTCGAACGGCTTGATGAACCCCGGGTTCTCCAGGGCCACCGGTATGTCGCCCTTGCGGCTGTCCGGCTGGTAGTAGAATATCTCGGCCCTCTCGTCCGCCGCTTCCCGTACGGTCCTCTCGAACCGCTCCTTGTCCTTCGTCTTTATCCAGCCGCCGATGAGGTAAGTCATCTCGGTCTTCCCGATCATGTTCCTCACCATCTTCATGTCTATCTCGTATTTCACCTTCGCGAGGTAAGCGCGGAGGTCGTTCAGCTCGGCCGCGGCCTTCTTCGCCATCTCGGCCCGCACCGCGTTCTCCTTGGCCTCGAGGTCGGCTATCGTGCCCTTCACGTCGACCACGAGCTGGTCTACGCCCTCCCCCTTCCCAGGAAGCGGAATGCTCTGGAACGAGTGGTGCTCCAGCATCCTCTCCACGAGCTCGGCATCCGTCCCGCCGACGAGTATGAGCACGACCGCCCGGATCTCGTCCTCCTTCCTGGTCTTCTTGTAGAATATGTTCTTCTCGAGCCGGTTCTCGGCCATGCCTGAAAGGAGCGGAGGCAGCTCGTCGAAGCTGATCTCGCCGAAGAACGCCCTCTCCCCTCCCGCCGCGCCGCTCTCGCTGATGTGCTTCCTGAACCCCTCGAGCATGTCCAGGGCGGCCGCATGGGCCGACACCTCGGCTCTCATCCGGTCCAGCGTCTCCTTCTGCTTCTCTAGATCCCCGACCTCTGCCTTCACGACCTCGACCTTCGCCTTTATCTCCTCGATACTCAGCGGGCTGGTCTTTATCAGGTGGGGGGCCGGGAACATCTCCTCGAGGAAGCCCTTCTTCGCCTCGGCCTCCAGAGAGCCTATCAGGTCGTCTATCCCGTCGTAAAGCCCCCGGAGGTCGCCGTCCGGATCGCGGTTCGGGGCGCCCCGGAACCCCCAGTTCTCCGGGTTCTCAGAGAAGTCCGCGAACTGGAACAGGTCCTTCCCCCGCAGGCTGTCCAGCAGCTTCTGGCAGTCTGCGTGGAACACGACCATGCGGACCCGCAGTATCTTGGCCGGGACGATCATCCGAACACCACGTCCTCGACCCAGCGCCGCCGGCCGAGCTCCTCCCTCGTCTCCTCGTCTATCCATTCCTCGAGCGACTTCTTGCGCTCCTCGAGGTCTGGTATTATCACTTTGCGGAGGGCGTTCACCCTCCTCCTGGTCTTGGCCAGCTCGGACTCCACGAATGCCAGCTCGCTCTGGGCGTTCCCCAGGTCTATCAGCCGCACGAGGAGCTTCTTGGAGAGCGACCGCGCCTCCTCGTAGGCAAGCGGGGCGCCCCACCTGCTCTCGGGCAGAACCGGCTTCGGCGACTCGATGACCTCCACCAGCTTCCCGAACATCTTCTTGCGGGCGGGAACGATGCGATTGTCCAGAGGCTCGGTCTGTATCAGCTTCTCGACGTCCGACAGCACGGCGCTGGCGGTGGCCGCCTCGAGCGAGCCCTCTATTCGCCCCATCAGCCCCCTGCACTCATCCTCGATCCCCTTCGCCTCCTTCTGAAGCCTCAGCTGCTCCTTTGTGAGCGCGTTCTCCATCTTCTCCAGCACGTCGGCCCCGCGCTCGGCTAGCTCGGTGTCCTTCTTGGTGCGCAGCAGCTCGGAGAAGCTCCTCCTCATCATGATCTCTTGCCCTCCTTGTAGCCCTTCTTCACGTTCTCCTCGGAGATGTGGACCAGGTCGGTGCTGTCGAAGCGGGAGAGCGCGTCCCACGCGAGGTCGAGGCTGCGCTCCAGGCTGCGCTTCTCGAAGAGCGGCTGGTTGAGGACCTTGCCCTCGAACTCCGAGGCGAAATCCAGCAGCCTCTTCTCCTCCGGCGTCAGCGCCTCCTCGCCGATGACCGAGGCGAGCCTCCGCACCCCGATGCCCTCGGAATAGAACGAATAGAGCTGGTCTGACACCTCGCGGTGGTCCGGGGTGGTCTTGCCGGCCCCGGTGGCGCTTCCCATCATCCTCGAGAGCGAGGGGAGGATGTTTATGGGCGGATAGACGCCCTTGAGGAACAGGTCCCGATCCATCACTATCTGGCCCTCGGTGATGAAGCCGGTGAGGTCGGGTATCGGGTGGGTGATGTCGTCGTTGGGCATCGTGAGGATCCCCAGCTGTGTTATCGAGCCCTTCTTCCCCTTGATGATGCCGGCCCTCTCGTAGATGCTGGCCAGGTTCGTGTACATGTAGGTCGGGTAGCCCCCGCGGCCGGGCATCTCCCTCTTGGCGCCGCTCACCTCGCGCAGGGCATCGCAGTAGTTCCTCAAGTCGCTCATCACGACCAGGACGTTGTGCCCCCTCTCGAAGGCGAGGTACTCGGCATGGGTGAGGGCGAGCTTCGGCGTCAGGAGCCTCTCGACGGCCGGATCGTTGGCCAGGTTCATGAACATGACGGTCCGCTCGCGCGTCTCCTCGGTCACAGCGTTGAGCCTGAAGTATTCGTAATCGTCGTAGGTGAGGCCGAGGCCGCAGAATATGACCACTATGTCCTCGATCTCGGCCTGCGTAATTATCTGGGCTGCCAGCTCGTTGTGCGGCAGTCCGGCCATGCTGAAGATGGGGAGCTTCTGGCCTGCCACGAGCGAGTTGAGCAGGTCTATGGAGGTGACGCCTGTCTCGATGAACTGCTCCGGGTGGTCACGGTGCGAGGGGTTTATCGGGTTCCCCCCTATCGGCCTCCTCTCCCCGCTGACGAGCGGCGGCCCGCCGTCGAGCGGCTTGCCGAAGCCGTCATAGACCCTCCCCAGGACCTCGTCAGATACGCGCGTCTCGTACGGCCTGCCGGTCAGCTCGATGCTCGAGCCGCGCCCGATGCCGTCGGTGCCCTCGAAGACCTGTATGACCGCCATATCGCGCTCGAGCGCCAGCACCTCGCCGTTCCTGCCGTCCTCGAGCCTGACCAGCTCCCCGAGGCTCGCCTTCTCCATCCTCTCGGCTATGACTATCGGGTCCTTGACCTGCCTTATGGTCCGGTATCTCTCGCCGACCGCCATTCAGGCCGCCTCCCCTGGCCCGGCCACTTTCTTCCTGCTCCGGAGCTTGTCGAATCCGTCGAAGACCGCGGCGAGTAGCTTCTCGTACTGCTTCTCGAAGTCCTTCTCCTCGATGCGCCTGCTCTGCTCGATCTTCGGCCGCGCGGGCAGCCTCATTATGCTCTCGAGGTCTATCTCCTCGTCGAGCGCCTTCTCGGCCTCCTTGTGGAACGAGGAAATGAGGCCGAGCATCAGGAGAGCTTTCCTCGGGCTGCACGTGGAGTCGACCTTGTCGTACGCGTTCTGCTGGAGGTAGCTCTCGCGGAGCATCTTCGCGATCTCCAGCAGGAGCTTCTCCTTGTCGCTGAGGGCCCCCTTGCCCACGATCTGGATCATCCTGCTCAGCTCCTCCTCCCTGCCCAGCACGCGCAGGGCCTCCTGCCGGAGGAAGAACCAGTCGCCGCTGACGTTGTCCCGCCACCACGGCTCGACGGCGTCCACATACCGCGAATAGCTCATGGTCCAGCTTATCGCCGGGAAGTGCCTCCGGTACGCCAGCGTGGGGTCGAGCGCCCAGAATGCCTTGGTGTACTGCATCGAAGCCTGGGTGACAGGTTCGCTGAAATCGCCTCCTGCCGGCGACACCATCCCTATTATCGTAACGCTACCCTCGCGCTTGGGGAGCCCGCGCGGCTCGACCCTGCCGGCCCTCTCGTAGAACGATGCGACGCGGGAGGCAATGTAAGCCGGGAACCCTTTCTCGCCCGGCATCTCGCCCATGCTCCCGCTTATCTCGCGCAGGGCCTCGGCCCACCTGCTCGTGCTGTCCGCCACGAGGAGCGTGTTGTAGCCCATGTTCCGGTAGAACTCGGCTATGGTCGCGCCGGTGTATATGCTCGCCTCGCGTGCGGCGACGGGCATGTTGGAGGTGTTGGCTATCAGGACCATCCGCTCCATTATCTTCGTGCCGGCGAACTTGCCCAGGAGGTCGGCCATCTCGTTCCCGCGCTCGCCGCAGCCGACGTACACGATTATGTCCGCGTCGGAGCCCTTCACGAGGCCGTGCCCGAGGACGGTCTTCCCGACCCCGAATCCTCCCGGCAGGGTCACCTTTCCGCCCCTGGCTATCGGGAACATGATGTCCACGACGCGCTGCCTGGTTATCAGCGGCTCCGAAGGCTGCACCTGGACAGAATACGGCATCGGCTTATGGACGGGCCACCTCGACACGAGCCGGACGGGGACCATGGGCTCGTCGCCGCTTCCGGTGTCTATCTCGGCGCAGGCGTCCTTCCCGCTCAGCCTGCCCGAGGCTATCGAGGACACCTTGCCCTTGAGGCCGAAAGGGACGGTTATCGAGATGGTGAACGCCCCTTCCTTGACAGTGCCCAGCAAGTCGCCCTCGGACACCGTCGCGCCTTTCTTGGCCTTGGGCTCGAACACCCACTCCTTGTCCATCAGGGCGCTGACCTGCATGCCCCTCGCCACGTAGTCGCCGAACACCTCCAGCGGCCTTCCCATGCCGTCGAATATGCCGCCGAGCAGGCCCGGCCCCAGCTCGATCGAGAGCGGGCCGCCGGCCGGCTTGGCCGGGTCGCCGACCATGAGGCCCTCGGCGTTCTCATAGACCTGGATCTCGGCCTCGTCCTCCTCTATCTTGAGTATCTCGCCGACGAGCATCGAGCGGCCTATGTAGACGGTGTCCCTGGCCCTGGCATCTCCCATGCCCTCGGCCCGGACGACCGTCGGTGTGATCTTTATCAGCCTTCCCATCCCACAAGCACCTTGACCTTCGCCTTGCTCGGCGTGCCCCTCTGCACGACGGACGCCTCGCGCCCGCCCTCCGGGATGCCGGCCAGGCGCATGATCCGCCTGAACCTGCTTCGCCCCTCAGCCCCTATCTCCATGCTTCCTCTCCGTGTAAGCCCTCTCTATGAAAGAGGCGAGCACGCTCTCGAATCCGCCCCTGCCCCGATAAGCGGCGAGCGCCGACAGCGCCTTTTCCCTGAAGGCATCGTCCGTCGCGGCCCCGGACCGCTTCGCGCCCTCCCTCTCGTCCTCTATCCTTATGAGGCGCTGGAGGAGGCGCCTGCTCCGGCCGTACCTGGCGTCCTTGAGGCTGCGGGAGAGCCTTTTGTAGAACTCCCTGCCGTTCGTCCCCCAGGCCGCGGCGAAGAAATCCGGGAATTCGTCCTCGCCCCACCTGCTCTCAAGCAGATCCTTCGAGGATCCGCTGTCTATGAGTATGCCCATCTCCTCTATCGCGCTCATCCTGAGCATGGCCGTCCCGATGAAGTATCCTGCCGCGAGTGCGGCGCCCCCGAGGGCGTAAGGCCAGATGCTCATCCGAAGAGCACCTCCGCGATGACGGCCTTCGTCGCCTCCTCGCTCCGCGAGAGGATGCCGTCCAGCGAATAGTCCATCTCCACCTTCCCGTCCGGCGTCCGGAAGACCGCCCCGCCGCTGATGTCCGCGGGCTTCGCGCCTTTCCTGTACTGGAGATCCTCCTGCCTCATGTAGACGGCGAAGCCGCCCTCGCCGGCTAGCGCGAAGACCCTGTCCAGGAACTTGCGGTACTCGTCCTTCCTCTGCGGCATCGTGAGGAAGCGCTCGGCGCTCTCCTCCCAGACCTGGTCTATTATGCGCTCGCGGAGCTTCATCATCTCGAGCAGGTTCTGCTCGCGCACCTTCTCCTCGCGCTTGCGCATGAACCTGACTATGCTCTTCTCCTCGATCGCGAAAAGCTC
The DNA here is from genome assembly GCA_033853355.1 of Candidatus Micrarchaeia archaeon. GTDB lineage: Archaea > Micrarchaeota > Micrarchaeia > Anstonellales > Bilamarchaeaceae > Bilamarchaeum. Next base: position 21,867 of record JAWOLP010000067.1, read on the forward strand.
GTCGTTGTCCCGCTCCGCCTGCTTCCTCATCTGCTCCTTCTTGGCGGCGGCGAACTCGTCGGCCTCCTTCACTATGCGCTTGACCTTCGTCTCGGTCTCCGCGTCTATCGCGTCAAGGATGCCCTTCATATCCTCCCACCAGGAATTTGTAGGCCGACTCGGCCGCTTCCTTCCGCTTCTCGGAAAGCGACTTGCCGACCTTGGCCTCCTCCTTCTTGAGCTTGGCCGAGAGCTCCTTCTCCAGCTTGGATATCTTGTTCTCCCAACCGTCGCGGTATTCCTTCGTGCGGTCCTTGAGGGAGTCCCTGGTCTTCCTGTATATCTCGGTGGCCTCTTCCTCCCCCTTGAGCCGTATCGCGTCCGACTTGGCCTGCGCGGCCGCCACCCTCTCCGCGGACTGCCGTTCCTTCTCGATGACCTGGTCGAGGGCGTCGCGGAGCATCATGACTCGCAATAGCGCTGGTATTATTTATTCCTTTCCGCTGACGCCGGGAGCCTGAACTCCGGGCCCCAGCGCAGCCGCCCATCCGAGGGCCTCGCGCATGGGCGGCTCCTCCCTGGCCTTCTCCATGAGCTTCTTTCCGCTCTCGGTGAGCGCCGGCCAGCCGAGCCCGTCCTCCCATGGGGTGTGGACGAGCGAGCTCGCGCCCAGCTCGAGCCGTCCGAAGAACATCCTCGCGCGGCCGAGGCCGAAAGTGCTCCGTATGACGGCCGGATCGCGGATGCCGCTCGTGAGCGAGGCGAGAATAGCTATCTCCTTGTCGGTAAAATGCCTCGTCAGCCCCTCCTCCCTCCAGGACCGTTTCGGCCCGAAGAGGGGCGCGGGGTCGGAGACTGCGCAAGCCACGCGCGAAAGGATGCCGACGAGCGCGCGGGCATGCTCCATCCTCGAAAGACGGCCTGCGACCCTGGGGAGCTGACCTTCCAGCTCGGTATCCCCGTTGCCCTTGAAATCGTCTATGGCGACGGAATACCTGCCGCGCCGGAACGGAAGGCGCTCGGCTACAACCGTCACCTTCGTCCCGCCCTGCATCTCCATGCAGCCCGCTTTCACCCTCAGCCCGTGGTAAGCCAGCAGAATCTTTTCCATAAACCCGCCTCGAGAGGATCGGCTAATAACAGCAGGCGTCCTTGAAGCCGCACCTTCCGCATCTGGCCCTGAAGCTTCCCCTCACCGAGAACATCTCTTCGCCGCAGACAGGGCACGGCTTCCAGACGGACTCCTTGTCCATACATAAAATATAACGCCTGAAGGTTTAATAAGCATGACAGTCCTCTCATCCATCGGTGCTTCAATGGAGGTCTCAAGCAGCGGTTTCCGGAACGGGGAGCCGATTCCGGCCAAGTTCACCTGCGAAGGCATGGACGCGAGCCCGGAGCTCGTGGTATCGGAGGCGCCTGCAGGCACGAAGAGCCTCGCGGTCATCATGGACGATCCGGACGCGCCGATGGGGACCTGGGTGCATTGGGTCGTCTGGGGGATCCGGCCTGACATCGGCGCGATCCCCGAGGCTGCCGGCAAGATAGGGGTCGACGGCATCGGGAGCTCGAGGAAGACCGGCTATCACGGTCCCTGCCCCCCGCCGGGGAGGCCGCACCGTTATTTCTTCAAGGTGTATGCCCTCGACAACGCTCCGGCAATCAAGCCGGGCTCGGACAAGGCGGCCCTGCTAGCGGCGATGGAGGGCCATGTGCTCGCGACCGCCGAGCTCATGGGCACGTACAGGAGATGAGGGAATGGCACGCATAGGCGTTTTCGAGGCGGACGGACAGCCGGAGATTGAGCGCCTCAAGGGGCTCCTGCAGGGGCATGAGCTGGAGCTGCACCCCTACCCGCTCACCGCCGAGCACGCGGCCGACGCGGCCGCCTGCGACGCGCTCATCGTATTCATCTACTCGAAGCTGGACGCGGAGCTTCTGTCAAGGCTGCCCAAGCTCCGCCTCATCGCCACGATGTCGACCGGCACGGACCACATCGATACAGCGGAGTGCGAGCGGCGCGGCATAAAGGTCTGCAACGTCCCTGCCTACGGCGAGCACACGGTCGCGGAGCACACGTTCTGCCTCCTGCTCGCCATCTCGCGGCGCCTTCTGCCCTCGGTGCAGCGTACGAGGGCCGGCGATTTCTCCCTGGAGGGGCTGGCCGGATTCGACCTGGAAGGCAAGACCATCGGGATAGTCGGGACCGGCAGGATAGGCTCGCACGTGGCCCGGCTCGCGCATGCATTCCTCATGAAGCCGCTCGCCTTCGCCAACCACCCCAGCACGGAGCTCGTGAAGCTCTATGGCGTCGAATACGTGGCGAGCCTGGACGAGCTCATACGGCGCTCGGACATAGTCACCCTTCACGCCCCCCTCACCGACTCCACATACCACATGATAAACAAGGGCAACATCCGCTCGTTCAGGAAGGGAGCGATCCTGATAAACACGGCCCGCGGCGGCCTGGTCGAGACCGAAGCTCTCCTCGAAGGGCTGCAGGAGGGCATACTCTCGTACGCAGGGCTCGACGTCCTGGAAGAGGAGGGCTTCATCCGCGAGGAGAAGGAGCTGCTCTCGAAGAGCTTCGCCAAGCGGGCGGACATGCGGACTGTGCTCGAGGGGCACATGCTGCTGCGGATGGAGAACGTCATCATCACGCCGCACAACGCGTTCAATTCCGTGGAAGCGATGGAGAAGATCGCGGAGACGACCGCGGCGAACGTGAACGGTTTCTTCGGTGCTCAGAGATAGCCCCACATGGCCAGCCGGTCGCCGTCGCCGGCATCCGACCATCTCGCCCCGATGTCGGTCCGGTAGAACATGTTCGGTATCAGGATGTTCTTTATCCGGTTGTAGACCGTCTTCCTGGCCTCGTCCATCGTGGTGCCCGAAGCCGTGACGACCAGGGCGTAGCCGCTGTTGCCCGCCAGCCTCCAGTCGTCCTCGACGAACTTGACATCGCCGAGGTGGATCCCTTCGAAGATGGGCTTCTTGAATATTATGGAAGCGTCCTCGGAATACCGCTTGAAGGAATCAGGGTCGTGGAACGGGAACGGCGGCACGGCGACGACCACCCCTATCTCGAAGGCGCGCTTGGTCCTCAGCTCCGGCTTCTCCTTCTTCGCGATCCCGAAGAGGAATGTCCCCCACTCGCTCAGCACCCCCTCCATCGCGATGCTGATGTGGGGGTAGCCGAACCTGCTCGTGAATTCGAGCGGGTAGATTCCGCGCGAGTTAGCGATGCAGTTGATGTCGATGTATCCGACGTAGCCTGAAGCCGCCAGCTTCTCCTTCATCCTCAGGAGGGTCGCATCGAATATCGGGCTCCTGTTCGTGAAGAACATGGTGGTGCCCATCTCCCCGGTGCTGGGCCCCAGGTCGCCGTTGAACATCCTCTTGTGCTCGAAATTGACGTTTATCGGGAGTATGAAGTCCTCGCCGTTGAAGAACGCGCCGACGGCGACCTCCACCCCGCTTATGTATTTCTGTATCTGGAACTCCTTGATCTTCTTTCCCCAGTTCTTCTTGTACCTCTCGAGCATCTCGAGGATGTCCTTGCCGTCCTCTTCCAGGCCGACGAAGAGGAGCTCCTTCTCGTTCTGCGCCAGGCCGCTCGGCTTGATCACGTACCGGTCGGGATTCTTCTGGATGAACTCGATGGCCTCGTCGAAATTGGTGAAGTTCCAGCGCGGTATGATGTTTATCCCCGCGGCTTTCATCTCCGACTGGCCGTACTCCCGGTCCATCTCGAGCTTGTCGGTGTAGGCGCTTCCCCCGATGACGGGCTTGCCGGCCTTCCTCAGGCGGTCGGCGTCCTCCCCGAAGCCGAAATCATCGAAGACCACCAGGTCGGCCCAGTCCACATGGTCCTTCCAGGCGTCGACCTTCTCGACGAATCCGTCGCAGACGTCCTTCTGCTCCTTCTCGATGATGTAGTACTTCACCTCGTGCCCCTCTTTCTTCACTACCCAGGCGAGGTCGCCTATGAGAGCGTCTATCGAGACGAAAAGGATCTTGAGCTTCGGTTTCTGCTGCGCCCCGTTGTTCCCGTTGGGGGTCTGATTGCCCGACATGATTCGCTTTCGCCCCTCAACGTTTAATTGTTTCTGCCAGCGGAAAGTCTTTAAATCCAAACATCCACATTATTTACCACTAAAAAGCAGGTTTTTAACCAATAGCTTCCTTAATCCAAACCCACAAGAGGCGGATGATGATATGGTCGCAGGGCTCAAGGGCATAGCGAAAAGGCCGTTCGACGGCGATCGGCGGAAAGGGCCGAGGCACTCCTATATCCTCGCCGAGCTGCGGCGCCGGGGGTGCAGCCCGTCGGTCGACCGCTACGGCAACATCTGGGTGGAGAAGGGGTCGGGCAGGCGCACGGTCCTCTTCTCATCGCACCTCGACGTGGATCCGAGGATCCCGAGGCTCGAGTTCAAGTCGGACAAGACCAGGAAAGGGCTGGTCGTCAAGGGGATCCTGGACAACGCCGTCGGCTGCTACATAAACCTCCTGCTCGCGGAGAAGGGTCCCAAGACGGGCAGGGCCATCTACGTCTTCACGGCCTCCGAGGAGGTCGACGGGAAGAGCCACACCCGCTGGGCCAGGAGCGCAAGGGAGGTGCTCCGGGAGCTTCGGCGGAGGAAGATCAGGCCCGACCTCTGCGTCGCCATCGATGTCACCTATCCCCGCCTCCTGCGTCCGCAGCACCGCATGGACTGGAAGAAGGACTACGCCGACCTCTTCGACCTCGCCGACAGGACGCACTGCTACCTCGACGGGTTCTCGAGGTCGGAATCCAGGAGGATCGGCAGCTCGTTCATAAACCGGATCAAGGACCCGAAGGTGGGGATACGGCGCTTCCACGGCCACGACGAGGCGTTCATCTACGACCGGCTGGCGCCGTCGTTCGCCTTCGGGCCGGTGGTCTTCGGCCACTTCGACCGGCCTGGCCAGGAGATGCCCCTCTCGCACATGAGGACCGCCATACGGTTCCTGAGCGCCTTCTGAGCATAAAAGCAAAGATTTATTAATAACCTCTTACATAAGTTAATAAGGTAGTCTAGTTCTCTGAACGAAAACTATCGGAATAGCGGTATCGAATTGGTCGATACCAGAATAAATAGGTGAATGAGAAGATGGAAGGCGAAGGCCAAAGCGACCGGCCCATGTGGGACGCAGTTTGTTCCAAATGCGGTCAGCCGTGCAAGGTTCCTTTCAAACCGACCGAAGGAAGGCCGGTTTACTGCAGGAACTGCTACAAACCGAAATCGAGATTCTGAAGTCTGCTAGTTTTTAGTGGATAAGTAGGAAATCCGAAAATTATTGAGTTTCATGTTTTTTCTATAGGGACCCGATGGAGAGAAATCCTGAGGGGAATAAGCAAAAAAAATTGGTGAAAACAATGGCATTTGAAGGTGGCGACAGGCCGATGTACGACGCAGTTTGTTCGAAGTGCGGTCAGCCCTGTCAGGTTCCT
>JAWOLP010000068.1:0-12272 GCA_033853355.1 Candidatus Micrarchaeia archaeon
GGGGACGTCGGGCCGCTCAACCAGCGCGTCGGCGCCCGCGCCACCCGCGTGATAAATTTCAGCGATACCGTGGCCGGGGACATCTGGATTGCGGGCGGCGCCACCCACTGGGCTAACGAACTCGGCGGGCGCTGGGACCCCATGGTGATGATAGGGCTGAACATCGTCGTCGGAGGCCGCTACATCAACTCGACGAATACGATGGAATACGACCACCAGCAGTCCGGAGGCGTCCGATTTGCCCAGACCGACTTCCCCACGCAGGAGAGGCCGGGGCCGTACGGATTCGGCCGCTCGGGCGACCCGGCTATAGACGACCAGGTCAATGGGGCCAAGGACGGCCTCCTTGCTTCGCACTCATGGGGCGAGTTCAACGGGCTATACAGGAACGCATCGACTAACGAGAAGATTATGGCAGCGCGCTTCCTGGGCGCGTTCCTCCAGCAGGTAGCTTATGCGAACAACGTCCAGACTGCGCTGAACAGCGTGGACTTCCTGAACCCTGACGTCCAGAGGATTGCGAACACTTCCACCGACCAGATGTTCGGGTACATCCAGCAGTACGTGCAGTTCTACAATTCCCACGCGCCGGGCACGCAGCTTCCGGAAAACCTCAGGAACGGCATTGCGGTGTGCGCCGGCATCCACCAGGTCATGGCAGACTTCCTCAACGCAAACGGAATCCCGACGATAGTCGCCTCGGTGAACACCCGGAGCGGCCCGCATACGGTCGCCATCGCACAGCCGCCTGACGGAACGGTCCTCCTGGACTATGGAAACAGCTACGAGACCCCGCCCGGGACCTTCGACCAGGCCATGCGCTTCTACGGCCAGAACCGCCGCGCCCCTGTCTTCCAGTCCCAGCTGTTCGGCCCGAACGGCTATATGGGGACCTACCTTACGGCAGAAGGACGGCTGCTCCACCAGTCAATAGGCATAGTGAACATGGACGCGCTGAAAAGGGACTTCCTCGGCGTCAGATAGTTATTTATACCAAGCGGTCGATACAAGCAGCATGGAAGACACAATCGAGATATGCTCCGGTTGTGGAAAGATGCCCCGGGCGATCGACCACGCCAGCGGCTCCTTCATGTGCTCGCGCTGCGGCAGCCGTGCCACCACGAAGGTGCACGCGGACGATTACGAGCGCGTCGCGATGGAGCTCGACCAGAATTTCCATAAGCTCATCCAGAAGCAGAGGGTGGAAAACGCGGCGTCCTCACCGGTCGAGATGCGCCCCCTCCCCAAGCGCAAGGGCGCCCGGCCTGCCGGGCCCGCTCCGCGGGCGAAGCGCAAGGGCGCCAAGAAGGCAGCCGCTGACAAACCCAGGAGGAAGTGAATACCATGGCATCCTCATCGAAACTGGCGAAGCTGAAAGAAGCCGCAGCCAAGAAGAAATCCGCGGGCGCCAAGCCCGCCGCCGCGCAGGAGGCGAAGGTCCCGGAGAAGGCCCCAGAGGCCAGGGCGCCTCCGAAGGCCGAGCCGGAACCGAAGAGGCAGGAGGCGAAGAAAGCCGAACCCGCGCCGAAGCCTGCGAAGGAAGAGATGGCCACGCGGCCCAAGGCCGCTCCCGCGCCGCAGCCCGAAAGGCCGGCCCCTTCTCCGCCCGCCGCGAAGGCCGAGAGGCAGAGACCCCAGCCCATCGCGCCGCCTCCGGCAGCCCCGAAGCTGTCCCTCGACAAGCCCGTCGATTGGAAGCCCCAGCCCGACCTGAAGAAGGCCATCAATCCCTCGATGCGCGAGGAGATACTGGCCAAGATCGAGGCCATGAACGAGGCCACGAGCATACCGAAGCAGCTCGATGCCAAGAAGCCCAAGAAGACGGCGCCGCCGGCCTGAATCCGGTGCCCCCATGCTGAGATCCAAGGGAAGCAGCGGGCCTTGCCTGATGGACGGCCCCCCGCGCCTGCCTCCCCCGAAGCTCGAGGGGATAAGGCGCAGGTTCGACCTGGGCCTCGCGAGCACGGGCCTCCTCTACAGCTGTCCGTCGGAGGAGCTGGTCCGGTCCCTGCGCGAGCGGTTCCCGGACCACCGGCTCGAGCGTCTCGACCTCCAGTCGATGTCCGCCGACCTGGACATCGATAAGCCGGGCTTCGTCAGGCTGCACCAGCGGGCGGAATCCCTCTCGAGCCAGCGCGCCCTGATCCTCATCCACGGCTATTGCGCCGCGGCCCTTCCCCACTGCATCCTGCTCTTCGATTACCTCGAGCGCGAGTCGCCCCTGACGAAGGCCCTGGCCGCCTCCGGCTCTTTCCTCGTCGTGGCCTGGACGGCCCCTGAGAAGGAGCGCTTCCTCGAGGAGAGGCTCTCCCTCCCCGGCGCTGACGGCGGTTACCGCGATTTCTCGTTCGTGATGCACTCATTCGCGAGGGCGGATGAGACATAGGATTAAATCTTCCCTCGTCAAAACAAGATCGATGAGAAAGAAGGCGGCGAACGACACGACTTCGTACCTGCCCAGGCTGGTCCTCATCAAGCCCGAGCCGGAACCCATCGGCAAGACGGCGAACGACATCAAGGCGCCCGCGAGCGATAATGAAGCCCTCGACGCCATCCTCAGGGAAGGGGTATCATACCGGAAGTCCCTCTCCAGGGATTCGGTCGGCGGGGAGCGGCCCTACGAGACGATCCGGTTCAAGGTGACCCTCTCCGGCCCATCCTCTGATTTCGGCAGGAAGCTCGCGAAGAAGACCCTCATCGATTTCCTGAACGTGGAGCTGGGGAAGCCGCTCCGCTCCGTGCCCAGGGACAGCGAAGAGCTCGTCATGGCCCTCGAGGCCGCGGAAGAGGAGCACAAGGTGCGGCTCAAGCAGATCGAGCCAGCCGGCTTTTAATAATCCTCGCCGTCAAGCTATATCATGCAGCCCATGGTAAGCCGCGAGCAGCCCATGACGGGGACGCGGTTCATCGAGAGCGTCCGGAACCTCCCCTGGAACCAGGTGGAGGCGAGGATCTTCGAGGAGGTCGTGAAAGGGAACATCCCCTCCTTCATGAGGCGCGACGCCTTCCGGGCCGTGACCGTATCGGCCACGATAGACGGCAGGCAGGTCACAGCAACGTTCCGCGCGAGCCAGGACTATATCTCCATCGGGACCGACCAGGATCACGTCCGCATGCCGATGTCGCCGCTGCTTGCCAGGCGCATCGCGGAGCGCCTCGGTTGCGCCCTGCCCGCGTTCAGGATGGTCGACGCGATAGACGAGGAGTCGCGGAGGGAGGGCGGATACCAGACTTTCTATGCGGCTCCCCTGATCGCGAGGAGAGTCATGGACCCAATCAGCGGGAGGCCGCTCAGCGAGCATTGGGACCCGAACCACCCCTCAGGGAGGTGGATGACGAGCCCGGCCTTCGCGTCAGAGCAGAGCAGGATGGTCGACGAGGACGTCGCCCGCTCCGGGCACCCGGAGGCCCTGAGGTCCGGGCACAAGAAGGACATCGTCTACCATCCGGAGGCGCAGCGGCGGGGCAACGTGGCGATCTACCACCGGGGCATCCAGGGGCTCAATTACGTGACTCACGACAACTCCTACCAGGATTACAGCCATGGCGCCCGGCTGATCGATCCGTCAGTCTCGGTGACGATACGCGAACGGGACGGCAGGGAGACGACCGCGCCCATCCAGCTCGCCGACATCCTCTCCGGGCGGGGGGAACCTCCCTACAACCACCTCTACCAGCTTTTCAGCGAGGTGCCGATGGACACCGGGGCGATATACGCCCCTCCGCAGCAACGCCAGGCCGCGCCGCAGGCACGGAGGCCGGCTCCGGTGCCGCGCAGGCAGGATGCGCCGGCCAGGCGCCCTCCCATACGGCTCCAGGAGATCGACCAATGACCATTTTTGACTAATTAATGTAACATTTATAATCACTATCCGGCAAAAGATGTTGGTGGTAGAATGAGCTATTCCCTCCATTTGGCGGCAAGGCCGCATGAGTCAAGGTCCCCAGTGTCTTTCGCGAAGGCCGCGCTCCTGATCGCGCCGCTGTCCCTGCCAGGCTGTCACGGCCAGGCGCAGCCGCGGGAAGCGCTCCTGATAGAGGTGCCCGCCGTGAGCGGCCCTACAAGCGCCCCGGGCGTACCGGCCGGAGAGCGGCCCGCCGCGCCCGCGAGGCCGGAAAAAGCCCAGGAAGCCACCACGATGACCCTCCTGCTCGCTGCCGACACGTTCCTCGCATACGTATCAGTGCCGACGGACGGGTCGATGCGCGACCTTGAAGACCCCAAGTCGAATTTCTACTATTCCGAGAGCGGCTCTTCCTGGCAGGCGATCGACGGCTGCGGGATGGTCTTCTCCTGCGATGTCGCAGCGCTCTCGCGAGCCCACCCTGCCGGTTTCGTCGTCAAGGCAGAGTTCTCTGCCACTGGCTACTCCCCGGCCAGCGCAACGTTCCCCTATCATTCCACCGCGCCCAGCTTCCTCCCGCCCTGACGCTCAGCCATTTAAACATTAAAACGGGATGACTTCCATGGCAAATCCGATTCCGCCGCGGCCCCAGGGGGCGCTCACCGGCGAGCAGATACGAGAGAGGATACTTTCGATAATGGGAGACACGCAGACCTGCTCCCCGCCGGAGCTGGAGAGGAGGCGGGCGCGGCTGGCGGAGTTCGTGTTCGAGCAGTTCACGAGCGGGAACGTCCCCGACTTCATGAGGCCTGAGAACTACCGGACTGTCACCGTGGAGACGCAGAGAGGGGGCAGGACTATTTCGGCCACCCTCCGCATCTGTCCGGACTACCTCGCGATCGGGGGCAACAACGATTTCATCCGGATGCCCCTCGACCCGCTGACCGCGCAGCGGATAGCCGACCGCTTCGCCCTCGCCATGCCGACCCAGAGGCTCGCGGACGTCATCGACGCGGAGGCGGCGAGGGCCGGCGGGACCATGCCGTTCGTCGCCGCCCCGCAGATCGCGAAGAGGGTCACGGATCCCCGGACCAATAAGCCTGCCGAGGCGAAATGGAATTACCAGAACTATGGGAACTACGAGGGCAGGTGGATGCTCTCGGGCGAATTCATCATCATGCAGAACCAGATACTCCAGGAGAGCCCGGAGAGCGTGCGCAACGCGCCGATACGCTCGGGCCAGAAGAAAGACGTGATATACGACCTGTTCGCCTTCCAGGAATCGCACGAGGGAGGCCCGCCGGTCGTCATCTACCGCAAGGGCGTCCAGGGGCTCAGCAACTGGCACAACGAGGGATACTTCGACTACAGCCACGGCATCCGGCTCATGGATTCCCAGGTCACGATAACCGAGCGCTACGCGAACGGCTCCTCGGTCACCCGGCCGCCCATGTCGATGCGGGACGTGCTCCTGCACCCGGATTTCCACTGGCTGCTCTCCCCCTCCGTGATGGACATCGGCCGCATGTACCGCCACACGCCGCTCGTCCCGCAGAAGACCGGGCTGAACGCGATCCCGCCCGCGCCGACGGAAGAGCATCACCGCCGCCCGAGGATGGAGCCCCAGCGCATCGCCTGATCCGCTCCCGTTGAGCGGCTTGTACGTAGTGTTATTTAATTAAACTTTGCGTATATTAGTGGAAACGATGAACAGCCCCAAAGACAGGTACACCCAGGATGCTTGCCAGGCTCTCGGCCGGTTCACGAGCGCCATGTTCGAGCGGCACGGATCGCCGGATGCCGCGATAAGGAAGATCACGAACGAGCATGGCGACCCGTTCTCGCTTTCCATGCCGCAGCTCGAATCGCTGGCCGATATCCGCTTCCAGCACGCGATGGCGGCGAGCGGGAGGATAGAGCGCCACTTCTCCTCCGCAAGCGGCTTCGAAGAGGCGATCTACCCGGTCATCTCGGACGGCTTCACGCAGGAGTCCATCGCGCACAGGGCCCGGCTGGCCTCGGAAGCCCTCTGCTCGATGCCCTCGATCTCCATAGAAGGGAGCAAGTTCAACGACCCCTATGACGCCTGGACGGCCCTGGCCGACCTCAAGAAGGCGCTTCTCGACGTCCCGGACCGCAGGCTAGGGCGGCTTTTCGCGCGGGTGGCGCTCAAGACGCGGCCTGCCGGCGATGGCACCCCTCTCGTGAACCCCGGCAATATCGGGCACATCATAAGCGGCTTCGCCCCGTTCCCGGTCTTCCTCCACTCCCCGCCCATCTATCTCCAGCACGAATACCATCGCCTGGAGCTGGGCGACCGATGGCTCCGGGCGTCCGTGCGGGCGGCCGTTGCCGTCGTGTCCGCCTTGGCCGCAGGAGGAATCGCGTACGCCTACTCCCAGCTCTGAGGCCCTCCCATGATCGCATCCCACCGCCCGCGGAGGTTCCTTGCGGCCTGCCTTATCGCAGGCGCTTTCCAGGGCTGCGGCAAGCCCGACCCGGACATCCTCGCGCTTCCCGCCCCTTCAGCCAGGCAGGACGCGGCCCCGCCCCCTTCAGCGCTCATCGCCCCGCCCGCCCCTTCGCGGGATTATGTGGATGAGTCCCTCGCGCACCCGCATGCGGTCGTCCTGGGCGATTCCATCATGCATTACAGCGACGAGCTGGTGGCCAGGAGGCTCAAGGAGGTCATGGACGGAAGCCTTGGCGGGGATGGGCGCGCGTCGGTCAAAGGGGTGACCAAAGGCGGCCAGCTGATAAACGGGGTGAACGGGAACGGCTGGATCGGCCGACAGTTCGACCGGTACGTCGCGGATCCGGACATCAATCTCATAGTACTCCAGGGCGGAGTCAACGACATCGGATGGTTCGGGAAGACCGGCCATTCCAAGGCGCGGGAAGAATGGATAAGCAGGATGATGGAGCGGTTTGGGGAAATGGTCGAGGCCGCCATACGCAACAAGAAGGCGCTGGTGCTGGTCACGGTCAGCCCATGGAAAGGCCAGACGACCTGGAACGGGGTCGGGCAGGAAGAGACCGAGGCGCTGAACTCGTGGATGAAGGAGCAGGCCAGGCGCCGCGGGGTGTTCGTGGCGGACACGTATTCCGAGCTGGTGACCAGCGGGGAAGGCTGCACCCTGGATATGGGGATGCTGAAGAGGGGATACCGGGGCGTGGACGTCCAGCATCCGAACGACGCTGGAAAGAAGGCGATCGCCGAGATCATCGCCCGCTCGCTCGGCTTCAAGGTCGAGCGGATCACGCCGCCGGTCACCGACGCCTGCCGCTGAATTATGTTGTTAAAAATGGAAAGATATTCTTATAAATCGTTCCAGCCAACTCTATCCCATGGACAAGGCGCCCCACCTCAGCTTCGATGACGCGCTGGAGCGCGTCGCCAAGGTCCTCAAGGCCACGAAGGATGAGGTGCGGAAGGCGATCGAGGGCTTCTATTCCCGCACGCTAGGGAAAGTGCCGAAGGAGCCGGACCCTTCGCGCGAGATATGCACGGAGATAATCCTCCGTCCTGAGATCAGGAAGCCGCTCCTCAGCGGAGAATCCGTCTCCCTTAGCATGAAAGGGCGCCTGCCTATCGAGATAGGCCGCACAAGGTGGAGGGAGCTCGACAAGGAGACAAAGGAGATGGTGGACGCCGGGAAGATCGTCGCGAGAAGGCTCGACCTCAAGCTCGACGGATGGCCGGCCCCGTCCTGCCCGAGATCCCCGATACGGTCCCAGAGGAGATGATGGTCATGAGGAAGCTCGCAGCAGGGATCATGGTCGCATGCTCGCTTTCCGGCGGCTGCAGATACTTATTGCCGGTCGTCGCAGAGCCGATCAGGATCGAGAACGCCGATGACATGGCTCCGGAGAGGCTCGGCTTCGCCAAGGGGAAGACCACTTTCGACGAAGCGCACGCGGCCATGAAATCGCGGCGCCTTACCGGCATCACCAAGACGATATACACGGACACCCGGTCCAAAGGCCCCTCCCTCGTCCTGCACGCGCTGAGCGCCGATTACCAGACCAGGGTACACATCTTCGAGGACGGCCTGTTCGCCGACACCGTGCGCCTCCCGTCCGGAGGCGTCCTTCCTTACGGCGGGGCCCTGAGCATCTCTTCGGCAGGAGGCAAGGTCTTCCTGCTCGCCCTCTACCGCGATCCGCTCGAGATGACGGACCACAAGGCGATGGCGCAGGCGCCCCGGATCGACATATTCGAAAGGACCGACGGCCGGTTCGTCTTCCGCTCCCGCTTCAGCCTGGGGACGATCGCCTCGGAGAACGGAGGCATCACCCGTCCCATCTTCGTCGGCCATGACCTGGACGAGGGCATTATGCTCCTCGCCAGGGACAGCGACGGCGTCATCTGGGACGGCGGATACTTCCTCAGGCTGGAAGGCGGGCTGCTGAAGACCGCCCACGTGCCGCTCGAGGACGCCTCGCGATGCTCATGCGTCCAGAAGTACATGTACGGCGAGGACATCGAATCCCTCTGGAGGGAGTGAATTGAGGAGGACCAAGAACGTCGCTGATGGGGCCGGGGACCTGCCGCGCCGGGCGCCTGAGCCGCTCGCCGAGCCGGTGCGGACCAAGCTCCGCACGGACGAGGAGCTGATGATCAGCCTCCCATCGAGCACGGGGAAGCTGTCGATAACCCCGCGCATGCTTTTCGACCTCGGCTCGGCCAAGTACATGGTGTGCGAGCTCAAGCTCCACTCGCTCATAGACGACGGGCTCCAGCCCTCCCGCCTCGTCTCCATAGCGCAGAAGAGCGGCAGGCCGCGGCCCGGCGAATGCACGGCCTTCAGGTTCGGCAGGAGGATGTACGCGATGAGGATAGATTTCATCCGCTCCATGGGCGACGGCACAGCCGAGCAGTCGTTCGAGATAGAGACCACGTCGCCGGAAACGCTCGAACTGCCTCTGGGGAATGATTGAGAATCTTCCGATGGTGATGAAATCATGCGTGCCAAGAAACTCGCAACGGACGGATCCTTCGAGCGTGTCGACTGGGCAAGATACAAGGAGACGAACGTCCGGTCCATCTGCGTTTCCGCCAGGCCATTCTCGGTGCCTCGGCTTACCATCTGCCTCGAGACCGGCTACGGGCCGCTGGATCTCGGGCGCCACGAGGACCGCCATCTCATTCGCCAGACCCAGCGGGTCCTGCGGCCGGGTTTCTCGGCCTCCCTGGGCATGCTTTTCGAGAGCGCGGTGGCCGAGACCGCCGCTTTCCTCAAAGCGCTCCGCGTCGGGCCGCTCCAGGATGAATTCGCGTCGACGGCCACATCCTACGCGTCGAAGCTGCTCCTCGAGCTGCAGGCGGCCGAAGCCGCCGTCTCGAGCCTCCTTCCCCGCGGCACGCCAGAGCTGCGGGCCATCGCCGACGCGTTCCTCGGCAAGGGATCGGGCGGCTTGAAGAATTGAGCAAGCTTATTATTCACATATCGCCATAAGCGCTCCATGGGGTTATTCGGCATGGGCAGGCGTGAGGCGATCAAGGAGAAGCTGCAGGTCAGGAAATCCCTCATCGAGTCCAGGCTCGCGAAGCTCACCGCCAAGCTCGGATCGGCCAAGAACCCCGTGGTCCGGGCGCGTCTAACCGACCGGATATCGGCGCTCACCGCGCGCCTGGAGAAGATAAACGGGCAGCTCGCGGCAAAGGGATGACTATGCTGAAGACGATAGCAGCATCGGATAAGGGGAAAGGGCCCATCTTCAGGGGCCGCGAGGTCATGGAAGAGGGCCTGGCCGCGACGACCGCGCACCTCCTGGGTCGGATGCAGGGCGACGCGCGCTTCAGGCGGGCGGACGGCCCCACGCTCTTCGGGACGGCGAAGCTCCTCGCTGCGCTCGCGCACGCGCGGGCCGGCTTCGAGAAAGGCAGGACCCCGGAGCAGATCGCGGATGAGGAATTGTCGAGGCTGGAGCGGCAGGATTAAATCCAGCCCCAGCGGAATAAGACGCGCGGGCGTCCGGGCCGGATGCCCCAACGCGATTTCCCGCCCCTGGCCGGATTCAAAGCTCGTCTTCAAGCCACCTCCCTTGATGTGCTTTTTCCGGCGGAAAAAGCACTACTCGGTTCGCCTTAAATATCGTTTGTGCAATATCTCTGCACAGGTGATACGCTTGACAGTGACAGTATACAGCACCCCGACATGCCCCTACTGCGTGATGGCGAAGCAGTACCTCGCCTCGAAAGGCGTGGACTACGTGGACCACGACGTCTCGCGCGAGCGGGCCAAGGCCATCGAGATGATACGGAAGTCCGAGCAGACCGGCGTCCCGGTGCTGGACATAAACGGCGTGATAATCGTGGGCTTCGACCAGCGGAGGATCGACGAGGCCCTCTCCTCCGGCAGGAAGAGCGGCTGATCCCCCTGTCGTAAAATAAGAACATTTAAGTATCCATTAACCCATGATATGGTAAGGTGAAACCATGCAGAGGTTGATGGGCCAGAGGCCGAGGATAGTCCTGCCGGAGAATTTCAGGGAGCCGGGCACCCCCGAGGGCAAGCTTTTCTGCGGCACCGGCGTGAACCTGAAGACGAACCGGGAGATCTCGTTCCGTGTCCCGGACACGATAACCAAGAAAGGGCTCGAGAGCCTGGCGAAGAACGTGAGGATGTCGAATTCCTACCACGAATACCTGGTGGGCGAGCTCCAGGAGCTCTTCGATTGAACGCCGCACGGCAACCTTTTTATTGGGAGATATCAATTCGTAACTAAGCCGTAGTTGATGGCTGCCGGGTAATGGAATGGTCTCGTACGAAGTGATCGACAGGGTCGAAGAGGTAATGGGAGAATGGAAGGTCGTCAGGTTCTGGACCGGCAAGCTCGGTATCGTCGATCCTTACGGAGAGGTCGTCAGCAACCCTCTCGACGCCCCGATCGGCGCGCGGAACCTGCTCTTCAAGCACCAGCGGAAGAAATGATGTTTTAATTTTTGGTTGAATGTGAATGATTATAAAGAGAACGTGATAATAATTTCACATGTCCTGTTGGGAGAAAGTGAAGCATTTCCTCGGGTTCGATTCGCATCACGGCCCGGATTCGTCGGCACGCCGCTCTCCGGCCAAACAGTTCAAGCGGCTGCGTTCCTGGGGCGTGCCGATGGAAGACCATGAGGATTACGGCATCCCGCTCTCGAGGAACGATTCGAAGCTCGCCGAAACCGCCATTAAAGGGCTGGGACCTGGGTTCATCCCGAAAACCGGTGAGACGATAGCCGCGGATGGGGAATCCGCAATGCCGCAATCCGGGCGGACGATCATCGCCGATGGAAAAGATCCTCGGTCGCCTCGCATCACGCCAGGGAGATTGCCTGACCCGCCGTCATCGGATCCGGAAGTGGTTATCAATCTCGATGAAAGCGATCTCGTTTTCACGCCTCCGTCCTCCAAAAGAGGAGGGAGCGCACCTGATTCTCATATTTAAAATATTCTTTTAGAATTTCTAATATTTATTTAGATACAATCGATTTTTATTCGTTGACGGAGGATTCCTGGCATGGCATCACCCGACCTCTCGCGCGGCTCCAGATATCACAAGATATTCGCGCTCGTCGCAGCGAAAGAAGCCGAAAAGGTCCTTCCCCTTTTCGAAAAAGAACGGCCGAAAGATCTACGTCCAAAAAAAGCGATCGAAGCGATCCGCGCCTGGGCGAAAGGGAAGCGGACATTAGGGATGAAGG
This sequence comes from Candidatus Micrarchaeia archaeon, assembly GCA_033853355.1. GTDB lineage: Archaea > Micrarchaeota > Micrarchaeia > Anstonellales > Bilamarchaeaceae > Bilamarchaeum. Next base: position 11,542 of record JAWOLP010000068.1, read on the forward strand.
AAGTGCGGAAGCTTTCGCTCGATTCGCATGCGGCCGCTCGAGCATGCAAATCGGATGCAGCTCGATTCGCTGCCCGGGCTGCCGGACATGCGATCGCCACCTGGCATGTGCCTACCCATGCGATGGGTGTCCCTTTGTATGCCTGCAAGGCGCGGATGGCCGCGATGAAAAAAGATTCTTAGAATTTCTAATATTATTTTTACTTTACGAACCATACGCTCTTTCCTTCAAAGAATCATCGTAAAACAACCCCAATACGAAGCAGAGTGCTGTCGTAGTTGTTGGATGAAATGGAAAAAAGCGACATTTTAAATATCCCAGATGATTAAGAGAACCATGAAACAAAGGACAGTCATGGACCGGAGCAGCGGAACGCCGAAAATGAGGCGAGCCGCCGAAGCCGGCCTTGAGGCTATATCTCTTGACGAAAAGAACGCGGCAAGCATACGCCAGATGCTCGCCCACGGCGTGCTGTTTGCCTACGAAGGAGGTCCGCGGCCAAGAATAAATGACGTAACGCTATGCGAGGGAAAGACAGAAGCGGATCTGCTCGCCTTTTTGCGGAGAAAGAGCAAAACCCCGCTGGCATCGTCGGGATCGAAAAAGATAGCCGAAGTATTGACAGCCGCAGAAAAAGCCGGCATGATAACTTTGAGATTCAAGGAATACGCTTCCGATGTGAATCCCAGCATGGGAAGCCTGACCGGCTATTCATTTCCTTGAGATGGAAA
>JAWOLP010000069.1:0-32036 GCA_033853355.1 Candidatus Micrarchaeia archaeon
GCCACCTGGCTCTCCCGGTATGCGTTGAGCATCAGGACGCAGCGTGTGGTCTGGTTCGGCGCGTCGGTGCGCGGGCATTCCGGCGCGGTGGCAGGATTGAAGCCCGGGGCGATGATGAACGGCTTGCCAGTCGCGGCGCCCGAAGTCGGGTCTATGGAGACCACGTCGCATGTCCCGTTCGCGCTGTTGGAGTATTTTATCGGGTTGAACGTGTTCGCCTCGTTCTGGTGGGTGCTGCAGTTGGTGGGGTGGTCCGGCGAGGTCGTGACGATGTAGCCGCCGAACTGGTCGTAGATGCCATTGACGGCGTTGTCAGGCTGGAAGGCGACTATGTCGGCGTAGCTCCCGACGAGTATGTAGTTGTGCCTCTGGCTGGGGGCGATGTCGTTCGCGTTGGGGACCTTGTCCGGCGTGATCGACGCGTTGGCCATCGCCATGGGGCCGTAGAACCAGCCCTGCCCGCCGCTCACTGGCTGGCCGAGCTTGGACACGGAAATGGACGAGTAGTTGGGGTAGGCGCTCTTGTCGAAGAAGAACTGCCTGTATATCGTGAGGTTGTCTCCGGCTTTCTGCCTGCTGACCCTCGCGAGAGCCGGGTCCACCAGCCCGCTGATCGGGACGTAATTGGATATGTGGTACGTCCTCGAGACGGATGAAGTGTTCGTGTAGTCCTTCAGGCCCAGGTCGATGTCGAAAGTGTAGTTCAGCTGGTCTATGTCGCTCTGGCCGACCTCGAAGTTGTACACCCGCAGATAATCCACGTAGACGCCGATGGCCTGCAGAGACCTGTTCAGGTTCTGCCCCCAGCCGAGCATCGAGGAGTTCGTCTCGTCGGGGATCACCACGCCCTGGAAATAGGACGGATCGGCCGAGCCGTTGGAGAGCAGCTCGAACAGCACGCTGCGTATGCTGCTGTTCTCATCGGTCGCCCCCGGCCGCAGCGGCGAGTCGATCGTGTGCTCGTCCAGCCGCGCCAGGTTGCGGGTCATCATCATGTTCGTGACGTTGTCCATCTTGGCAGGCGTGATCTGCTGGATGGTCAGCTCCACGGTGGATTCCTTGTAGAACTCCGAGAACGTGCGCTCGGACGACTCGATGGACTTGACCCATACCGAGATCGAGAGCAGTATGTACGTGAGTATGAGGAAGACCGTCACTGTGAAAAGGAATCCCTTCTTGTCCAACATGATCACCTTAGATGTAGACTGTCAGCTTCACCAGCCGGACATCCGAGGACGGCACTATGTCGCCGCCCAGGACGTTGCCGGGATATACGTTGCCGAGCGGGACCGTCGTGTTCCCCCCGCCCGATGAGCCGTTGCTCCCGTTTCCGCCGGTGCTTGTGTTGAATGTTCCGCAGGTTATGGTGCCGAAATTGTCTCCGCCCACTCCGATGACGCCGCCCGTGCCGCCGGTGCCTCCCGTCCCGCCCCCGCTGTCATCGCCGTATCCGTCGCCATGGCACGTGAGGTAGTTATAAGGGGAGAACGGGAACTTGCGGAGGGTCCCGGAATAGCCGAAGGTTATGACCTGGGTGGTGACGGAGAGCTTCTTGCTGGTCTTGGCGTGCGGGTCGCCGGCCTCGGAGGCGGTGTCGTAGATGACGCCCCATGTGGCCCCCTGGTCCTTGCTGCTCTCCAGCACGTAGCCGAACTGGATGGGGATCATCTCCCCGACCGTGCTCTGCACCAGCGCTTTCTGGTTCCCTATGTCGGTCTGCTCAACGATGTTGTCGAGGACTGTGGCGCCGGGCGCTATGCATACGCCGTATGAGGATAAGCACTGGGATGTCGACATCGAGAGGAGCACGTCCCTGGAGAGGTAGTGCCCTTGGGTCAGCAGATAGTAGTAAGCGGAGGGGATGCTCGAGAAGAATATGAGGGAATAGATGGCCACCAGAGCCAGCGTGAAGGCCACAAAGGCATCTAGTGAGAATATGAAGGCGCGCATGTTACCTCTTTGTTTGGGTATTATTTAAAAACCATATGTTCAAGCTCAATTTTATCTTTTTACACACAACTTTGCCCTCCGCCGCACGCCGGCGGCCGGCGCGCCTCACTGCGTGGTGGGAGCAGGTGGCGCGGTGGCATTGGGCAGGAAGCAGTCGCCGTAGCCGGTCCCGCACGAGTTGCATTCCTTGACGGCATACACGCAGCCGTTGCTGAGGCACGGGACCCGCGAGAGGGGTGTGCAGACCGTGCCCCATTTGCAGCCGCTCCATATGCCGTTTATGCAGGTCGAGAGGCCGGAACACGAGCCGGCGGAGCATGCCTGGGTCTGGCCGTCGCGGCAGTATCTTGGGGCGGACTGGCCGGGCTCGCTGCCCGCTGCCGCCGGCGGCCCCCAGCTGATGTATATGGCGAAGACGATTATCGCGGCGAGGGAAAGGATGAAAAGAAGCACAAGGGGGCTCTTCAAGAGATCACTTGTAGCTGAGGGTTGGGGCGTCGTACTTGCTCTGCAGGTACTTCACGACGCTGTCCAGGCCGAGGAGGCCTCCGGACTGCACGCTCGTGTCGATGGGGCAGAGCCTCACGTCGTCGGCCGAGGAGGCGGTGATGTTGGCGAGCTGGGCGGCCTTCAGTATGGCATCCTTCTTCGTGCCGAGCTGGTCCACCAGGCCGACAGCGTACGCCTGCCGTCCGCTGAGTATCCTGCCGTCCGCGACCGAGTCGAACTTCGCCACGTTCAGCCGCGAGCCCCTGTTGGTGATCACGATGTTCCTGAACTCCTGGTAGGTCTCGTTGATCATTGCCTGCAGGATGTCGGCCTCGTCCGGGGTCATGTTCCTGAATTCCGAGCCGATATCCTTGTACTGGCCGGACTTGATCGCGGTTACGTTGACCCCCACCTTCTCGAGAAGGCCGGAGAGGTCGGTGAAGGTGGCGATCACGCCTATGCTCCCGGTTATGGCGTCGGGATCCGAGACGATGTAGTCGGTGCCGCTGGCGACGTAGTAGGCGCCGGATGCGGCCACCTCGCGGAAGTATGCGACCTTGGGCTTGTCGAGGCCCTTGACGGCATCGTAGATCTCGTGCGTTGCGACGACCGAGCCTCCAGGCGAGTTCATGACGAACAGGACCGCCCCGACGTCATCCCTCTTGTTCAGGGTCTCGATAGTCGATGCGAGGTCCTCGGAGCCCATGGTGCCGGCCCCCCCGAGAACGCTCGGCGGAGTGCCGTCGACGGTCAGCTCCGAGTCGATGTTCACGACGGCCACGCACTTGCCCACTATCGAGCTGTTGAACGAGGAGAGGAGGAAGAACAGCGCTATGACCAGGATGAAGATCAGCACCAGGACCAGCCCTGTGCCTACAAGCAGCCCGCCGCTTGGGCGCGCAGGGGCTGGACGTCGTTTAAAATCGGGTTCCATGCTTCCCCGTTCTCATGAAATGAATATAAATGTTGTTGGGAGAAAACGCACTATGCCGCAGCTTCTGGACCTCCTTCTTTTCCTCGTCCCGATCTACGTCGCGAATTCCTCCCCGGTCGTGCTCGGCGGCGGAATGCCCTTAGACATGGGCGCGAAGCTCTCCGACGGCAATCGGCTGTTCGGGGACGGGAAGACGGTGCGGGGATTCGTCGCCGGCACGCTCGCCGGGACCGTGGCAGGGGGCGCGGTGGCCCTCGCCTATCCGCTGCCGTTCTTCGCTTCCCCGTCTGTCCAGTTCGCAGGCGCCTTCGTGCTCGCGTTCGGGACCCTCGCCGGCGATGCCCTGGGCAGCTTCATCAAGCGCAGGGCCGGGGTGGGGTGGGGGAGGCCGTTCATCCTCGACACCATCATGTTCCTCATAGTCTCCCTGGTGCTGGTCTATCCCCTCGTCGTCGCTTCCGAGCTGTACCAGCCGCTCAACGTGGCATTCTTCGTCGTCCTGACCCTTATCCTCCATCCGCTGACCAACATGCTGGCCAACCGCGCAGGCCTCAAGAACGTCCCCTGGTGATAGCTTGGACCGTAAGACGATCGCCGCCGGCCTGAAGAAAGGGAAGGTCGAGAGGGTGGCCGGCGAGATAGGCTACCTGCGCGTGCGCGACGGATTCGCCGGGATAGAGAGGGGGACGGTCGTGCTCGAGCCAGGGCGGCCCGTCTACGGCTTCCCGCACATAAAGCGGGTGTTCACGCTGGAGAAGGGGCTGCAGAGGAACATGGGGGACTGCAGCCTTTTCGCCGAGGAGAAGATAGACGGCTTCAACGTGAGGGTGGCCTCCCACAACGGCAGGATCTACGCCTTCTCGAGGGGCGGCTTCCTCGACCTCTTCGTCACCGAGAAGGCGAGGGAGATGGGGCTGGAGGGATTCTTCAGGGAGCGGCCGGAGCAGGTGCTCTGCGGGGAGATGATAGGCAGCACGCCGTACACGGAGCCGTCGGAGGGATTCGACGTCCGCCTGTTCATATTCGACATAGACCGCGGGGACGGCGCCTACCTGCCTTGCGAGGAGAGGTATGAGGCCCTCCGGAAGCATTCGATACAGGGCGTTCCGGTCATCGGAAAATTCAGGAGCGACGATTATGCCGGCCTGAGGAAGACCATCCTCTCCCTCAACAAGGGGAAAAAGGAGGGCATGGTGCTCAAGAGCGAGGACCGCGCCAAAGCCGTCAAATACGTCACGCCATGGTCTGACATCGACGACATCAGCAAGGACGTGGGCATCCTCTTCGACATGCCGATAGGGTTCTACTACCAGAGGGTGCTCCGGTCGGCCTTCTTCATAAGCGACTTCGGCCTCGACCGAAAGGAATACTCCGCCAAGCTCGGGTCCGCCTTCTACGAGGGCCTCATAGGCTCCCTCAAGAAAGCTTCCGAAACCGGGTCGATCGACCAGGAGTTCGAGATCTCGATAAGGGACCCCAAGGTCTGGGACGACATCCGCAGGCACATGAGCAGGGAAGTCCGGATCGAGGAGTTGTACCGCCGGGATGAGGATGGCAGGACCCGCATCCGGTTCAGGAAGATATACAAGCGGACCAGCCGCCTCCTCTCGTCGTATGCAGGTGGCAAGGGAGTGATGGACTGAAGGCGCCACTCACTTGGCGGCTTTAATCTTCAGGCCCCTGACCCTCGCGAAGCTCTCGAATCCGCTCCCGCCGGTGTCCCTCTGCCCGCCGGGAGTTATGCGGAGCGCCTTCAGCACGCCGTTCCCCGCGAGGATGAAGCTGCCTTCCCCTCTCGCCTTGGATTCGCTCAGCGAAAGCGCCTGGGGCAAAGGCACCACCTTGGCTACGCATTTGTAGCTCCCGAGCTGCAATGCAACCGTGTCCCCGCTCTTTATGCCCTTGGAGTCGAGGAGTCCCTGCGAGGCCGCGATGGCGTTGGCTCCTATCGCGCCCGGCTCGGAATAGACGGTAATCCTCCCCCTCCAGAGAAAGTAGAGAAGGGCGAGGAGTAGCAGCAGGAGGAGAAGGAGCAGCCACGGCCAGTAGGTGTCTATGAGGCCGGGCCGGGGCGGCGGGGCAGGCTGGGCCGGCGGCACCGCTTCTATCAGCACCGATGCCATCGATCCTCCTTCTATGAGCGTCGCGTTGTGGGTTCCCTCGCGCTCAAGCGGGAGGATGAACCTCCCGTAAGCGTCCGTACGCCCGTTCTCGACATCCCCGCCCGGGAATGTGACCGTGAGGCTGCAGTTGGCGCAGGGAAGGCCGTTCTTGAGGGCCAGGAGCGTCGCGTTGTCGCCCAGGAGGCCCTGGGCCGGGCCGGTTAGGTTATAGGACACGCACGCATAGGCCTCGCACAGCTCGCCGGATGGGCAGGCGGGGCACGATGGCAGGCCGCATTCGTAGGTCTGGACTACGGTGTGGTTGGCGACCAGGCCGCAGGCGGTTATGTCCTTGCACACGCCCCCCTTAGCGCCCTGGGCGATGTCGCAGTACTGCGTATCCTTGCAGTCCTGGTCCGAGGTGCACTGGTAGCACGCGTGGTCTGCGCCGCAGCTCTCTCCTGCCGAGCACGACGGGCAGTCGGGCCCTCCGCCGCACTGCCAGAGGGTCCCGACGCAGGCGTGGTCCCGGGCCGTCTGCCCGCACCCGCACTGGATGTCCTTGCACGAGCCGCCGGAGCACTGCTGGGCGGAGCCGCATTGCGAATCGTTCGAGCACTGGGGCGTTAACGGGCACGTCGTGAAGCTGAGCCCCGTGTGCACAGGGAGATATCCCGAGAGGCTCGCTACGACGTCATATGTCCCGTTGGCCGAGAGCGCGGTGGAAGCCGTCCCGTTGCTGCCCGTTGTGAGTGTGCCGACCGTGCCGTAGGCGGGCGGCGTGTCGTATATCACATTGATCGAGACGCCGTCGAGCGCCGCATGGGATTCGGTGGCGTTGAAGACCACAAGGTTGCCCGGGCAGACGAACGAATATGAGAGGCTCATGGTGTGGCTGCCTCCCCCGCCCGGAGGCTGGAGGATCTGGGCCGGCACGACAGTGAAGCTCGCGGATTCACCATCGGTGGCGTTGGCCCCGAAGGGCGAGATCCCGATGGCGCTCGCGTTGTCCACGAAGGTGCCGTTCGTGGAAGCGCTGACGTTGTAGTGGATGAAGAAGGTGCCGGCAGGCGGGAGGGTCGTGACGTTCCGCCAGCTCACCACGTTGCCCGATATGCTGCTCGGGGCGGTGTCAGCGCCCAGGAAGGACACGCCGGCAGGGAGCACGTCTGTCACCGAGACGCTCAGGTCCACCGAGCCTGTGTTCGTTATGTGCAGGGTCGTCAGGACAGCCTGCCCGATGGAGACGTTCGTCGTCTGGTTGACGTACTTGTCAAGATCGATGGAGGGCGCGGCCGCGCCGAACGTATCCGAATCCGAATCGACCGCGGGGTCGCCGTCCGGAGGGTACCCGATGCCTGACGCGTTGTTGCGGTACGTCCCGTTCGCGGATGCGCTCACGTTGTAGAGCAGGATGAACGACCCTCCTGGCGGCAGGGTCGTCAGGTTCACCCATGAGACTGTGCCCCCCGCCACGCTCGTGGGCGGCACGCTGGCTCCCTGGAACGTGACGTTGGCTGGCAAGGAATCGGTCACCGATACAGTTATGTTCACCGAGCCGTTGTTGGTCGCATTGATGAGGTAGGTCACGTTCTGGCCTATCGTGATGTTCGGCAACGGCACGACGTCCTTCTCCAGCTTGAGGCCCGGCGTGAGGACGTCTATGGGAGCCAGCGCGGTGGCGGTGACGTCGGCCCCGTTGGGCGGGACGCCGACAGCGACGGCTTCGTTGGTGTAGGTGCCGTTGGCCTCAGAGCCGGCGACCGAGGAGTTCAGGTAGATGAGGGCAGTCCCGCCGGGAGCTATGGGGCCTATGTCTGTCCAGCTTATCGTCCGGTTGTCCGCCGAAACGGCGGCAGGCGCGACCGAGGAGCTGAGGAAGCCGAAGCCCTCGGGCAGGGTGTCCGTCAGCGCGGCCGGCTCGAGCGTGACCTGCCCCGGGTTGGCCACCGTTATGAGCCATTGCGCGATGCCGCCCGGTGAGAGGGGGACCGGAGTTATGTCGGCTTTCGATATCGAGACGTTGGCGTAGTAGATGGTCACGTCGGCGGCGCTGGAGGCCGTCACGTCCAGGTTAATCGGGTCGTTCCCAGTCGCCGTCGCGTTGTTGGTGAGGTTAGAGAGGGGCGTGGAAGCGTTCACCGCCCCGGCGTCTACGGTCGCATTCACATACACCACGGTCGAGGCGCCTGGAGCCAGCGCGGTCACGTTGTACCAGGTGACGGCCTGGCCGGTGACATTGCTCGGGAGCGGTGAAGCGGACGAGTACGTGAGGCCCGATGGGAGCGCGTCGACGACCTTGAGGGGATCGAGGGTGGTGTTGCCGGTGTTGTTGATCGTGATGTTGAACTGGACGATGCCGCCGGGGGAGGGCGGAAGGACAGTCTGGTTGAGCTTGAGCGCGCTGTCGCTGTCGTTGCACATGAGGATGCCGATCACGCCGAACTGGGTGAGATTGGCGACAGTGATGGAGTCGGCGGTGAGATTGGCCGCCTGGTTGTTGACCGCGGTCCAGCCCGAGCCGTTGAAGACGGCCAGGTGGAAGAAGCCCAGGTCGAGCCCTGCGGTCTCGTTGGCCAGCCAGTGCCAGGTTATCGAGTCGATGGACACGTTGCCCGAGGAGTTGGTTATGTTCACGAACTTGTTCCCGAAAACCGGGCATCCGGGAGGGAGGGCCGCGGGGCTGGGGCTCCAGCTGATTGAGAATGTGGAGCTCACCTCGGTGTCGTTTACAGAGAGGTTTGTGTAGTTCTGGAAGCTGTCGAGGGGGTTGTCGAATATCTCGTTGGCGGTGTTGACGACCTTCGTCGAGCCGGACAGCATGGTGAAGTCCAGGCCGTTGTCGAAGTAATGGTCGCCGCTGAGCGTGGTCAGGTTCGAGTCGTCGATGAAGATGCCGCTCTGCGCGTTGGAGCAGGCCGTATTGTTTGTCATCTGGTCGACGGTGCTCGAGGCGAAGAGGAACCCGCTCTGGCCATTGTAGCAGGCGGTGTTGCTGATGAAGCTGCTCCCGGTGCTGGAGGCGCTGAGCATGCCATCCTGGGCGTTGTAGTCCATCGTGTTGTTGATGAACAGGTTCGTGACGGTGTTGGAGATGTGGATGCCGTGCTGCGCGTTCAGGTCGGCCCTGTTGTTGATGAAGGTGTTGTTCGTGTTGGTGACGACCTGTATGCCGTCCTGCTTGTTGTTGAGCACGGAGTTGGCGTAGAAGAGGTTGTTGTCGCTCGATGCGACATGGATCCCTTCAAGGGTGTTGTTGGTCGCGTTGTTTCCGCTGAAGTTGTTGTTCGGGCTGCCGAGCAGGTCTATGCCCGATCCCTTGTTGTTGAAGAGGGTGTTGTTCGTTATCGTGTTGTTTCCTCCCCCGCTCACGCCGATGCCGTCCTGGCCGTTGAGGAAGGCCGTGTCGTTGAGCAGGGTGAGGTTGGATGAAGTGTCGGAGAAAAGGCCGACCTGCGAGTTGTTGAAGAAGCTGCTGTTCACGACCGAGCTGCCGACAGTCTGGAATACCAGCCCTCCCTGCTTGTACAGCGAGACTCCGCAGTTCCTGATGGTGACGTTGGTCAGGGAGCCGTTTACGTAGATGCCCATCGCGTTGTTGACGCCGCTGTTCGTGATGTTGAATCCCTGGCAGTCGAAGGCCGTGTTGGACGCGGCTATCTTCACGCAGACGCTGCTGAAGCCGCTCTGGGGCGGAGGCGAGAGCGTATTGGGGGCGCCGAGGAGGTTCACGACCTGGACATAGGATCCTGGGACCGTTATCACTGGACATGAGGATACGGCGGTCACGAAGAAGTTCCAGGTCGGGCTCGTGCCCACGTTGCTGGAGTTGTCCTTGCAGGTGACCTTCCACGTGTGGTTGCCCATCTGGAGGCCGGAGACGCCGAACGCCGTCGGGGTGTTGTTCGCGACGGAGGGGTTGGTCTGGTTGAGAGCCCCGTCAAGGAACAGCGAGCAGTTCATCTGCGTGGACATGTCATCGGAGGTGAAGAAGCTCAGGTTGACGGCGGAGCTGCTGATGAAAGAGCCGTTGGATGGCGAGCTTAGCGTCACGTTCGGGGGCGTGGTATCGAGCGGGAACAGGATGGCGAAGACGCTGAAGCTGTTCAGGTTGGTGAGGGAAAGGGTATTCGCGGAGGTGTCTGGGGTGTTGTTCACCAGGGACCAGGAGCCTGAGCTGAAGTCCCAGAGCTGGAAAGCGGTCTGGTTGCCTGCGCCCGACTCGTTGTCCTGCCAGTGCCAGACCGCGCTGTCGATCGAGACGCCGCCGGTCAGGTTCGTGATGTTCAGGAATTTCTGCCCGAAGGAGAAGTATGACGGCGGCAACGGGAGCGTCGGGGCCGACGATGACCAGTTAACCGAGTAGGCCGTCCCGTTCTCGACGTTGTCGGTGATGCTCAGGTTCGTATAGTTGGCCATCGTCCCTGATGGGCTGTCGAAGATGCTCGAGAGGCTCAGCAGGGCCGGTGCCGGAAGCGAGTCTCCGGCCATCAGGTCGGGATTGTTGTTGTAGGTCCGCCCGGCGGTGATGACGGTGTTGTTCGAGTCGACGATCTGGATTCCGTACGTGGTGCTGTTGGCGACCACCCCCGCGGATAGGAGGGTATCGTCCGAGTCCTGGAGCTCTACCCCGATCGTCCCGTTGCCTGAGACGAATCCGTTGATGCTGTTGCCGTCTGAGCCGAAGAGCGCGTAGTTGGCGTCCCCGTTATTGGCGGCGAATACATTCGTCAGGACATTGCCGTCGGCGCCGTCCTGGAGCCGGAAGCCCCTGTTCATGCCGTTCACAGCATTGTCGTTGGCGAGAGTGTTGTTGCCGGAGCCCGAGGTCAGGAAGAACCCATCGTTCGTGGCCCCGGTCGAGTTGTCGCCGGTGAGCCGGTTGTCCGAGGAGAGCGACAGGTAGAAGCCGGTGGCTGAGATGTTCGCGAGATTGTTTGTGAGGTTGTTGCCGCTCGCGTTGGACAGGAAGAAGCCATAGGAGCTGAGGGAGGCGTTGTTCATGTTCAGCCTGTTGCCGGAGGAGCCCGAATCGAGCAGGTAGCCGGTCGAGTCGCTGTCCGCGTTGTTGCTGTTGACGTCGTTGTTAGTTGCGTTGCTCAATTCTATCCCGATGGACGAGTTGGATACGTTGTTGGCCGTGAGCGAGTTCCCGGAGGCCGAGATCACCAGGATGCCGATGTTCGAGGCATTGAAGATATCGTTGCCGCTTACGGTGTTGTTGGACGAGAGGGTCAGGTCGATGCCCTGGGTGGAATTGAAGACCGTGAGGCCGGTTACGGTGTTGTTGAACCCGAGCACCATGCTGAGGCCGTCATAGGTATTGTTGAATGCGGTGAGGTTGGAAACGGTGCTGTTGCTCATCGCGTAGGAATAGATTCCGTCCGTGTACTGGGTGAGGACTGGGCAGTTCTTGACGGTGACGTTGTTCGCGTTCTCGACGAGGATGGCCGCGGTGCTCCCGTTCGTGCCGTTGTTCGTTATGCTGAACCCGCCGCAGTCCAAAGATACGTTCGACGAGGTGATATGGATGCAGGCGTTTATCGAAGTGGGCGAGCCTGGATTGGGAGCGCCCGATAAGTTCGAGCTGAGCGAGTAGAAGCCGGGGGTGCTGATGACGCTGCAGGCTGAGACCGGAGTCGGGACGAGATAGGTGACATTGAAAATGAGGAGATCCCAGAGGGCATTGGCGTTTCCGCCGGATGACTTTTGCAGTTCGGATTTTATCTTCGCCCTGGACCCGGTGGGGCCGAAGAAGTTCGAGCAGCTCCAGGTTGCATTGGACGTGACGTTCGCGCAAACCATCGCCGGATTCGGAGAGGTGCCCGGACACGAATTGGTGACGATGGAGTATGAGGAGCCGCTGTTGTTGCTGACGGAGATGGCGCAATTCGTCGCCGATGCGGTGGCCCACCATACGTAGCACATCGACACGTCGACTATCGAAAGGCAGTCGGCCACGCTCGTGTTGAATTGGGATGCGTTGAGGCCGCCGAACTTGTTGTTGGCGATGGTATGGTTCTCGGCGAACCCGTCCCTGCAGCTGAGCAGATCGCCGCCGGCGCCGCAAGAGGAAGGGTATATCCCGTTGCATTGCTGCACGAGATTCCCGGGGGAGTTCGAGCTGTTCTCGGAATTGCACGATTGCGCCGTAAGCTGCTTCGAGACGACCGTCGCCGAGGACACGCTGGCAGCAGTGATCAGTAACGCTACCGCTAGCAGGAGTCCGGACCCGATGGACTTCATGAAAAAATAAATCACTTTCGGGTTTTTAAAGATATATAAAAATTATATTTCGGGAGGCCGTGGGAAGCTGGATAAGATTGTCGGCGCCCGCCCCCTGAGGCTCAGCGCATCTTCTTCAGCAGCAGGTGGAACCGGTCCGCGTTGATGTATTCGCAGCCGACCTGGTTGGCGAATTTTATCACGCCCTCGTCGGAAGTGACCAGGGTCGCCTCCAGCTCCTTGGCCAGGAGGACGAGCTCGAAGTCCTCCTTGCTGTCGATGATGCCCGACCGCATCGCCTCGCGGTATTTCTCGCGGAGCCTCCGGAGCTTCTCGTCATTGTCCGGACGGTTGTCCTTGGCGAACTCCTCGGCCAGGCGCATGCCCTTGTTCAGCCGGTTCCGGATGTCCTCGATGTAGTCGTAGAACACGGCGGCCGGCAGGTAGATGCTGTAGGTGTTCGGCGCACGCTTCTTTATCACGAGCTCCAGCTCGTCCATCGAGCCGGAGCCGGCGAAGTTCTTCAGCTCGCTGAAGACCGAGGGCGGCATGAAGACCTGCAGGTCCATACCCTCGATGGACTTGATGAAGCCCAGCACCGCGGCGCTCGGGTCCGGGCCGAAATGCTCCCGGGCCTGTGGGTTCACGAAAAGCGAGGTATCCACCACGTACTTCCGGTCGGCCATGGATTGGATACGGTAAGTGGGATTAAAAATCGCTCACTTTGATGGCTCGCGCTAAATCAGTTTGACGAGCCCACGCCCGATCTCGGGGATGTTGCCGCCGAAGAGGTTCGTGGCGTTGAGGACGAACGTGAGCAGGACGACGAACGATATCATCGGGAATATGCACAGGGCGTGCACCAGGTGGCGCTGGAAATCGTCTATCCTGATCGTCAGGAAATCGGTCAGGGCGTCGGCATTGGCGCGGATCTGCGCCGGCAGCTCCATCACCCTCCCCACGTCGGCCGCCCCGCAGGCGTATGGCGTGAGGTCGGCCGGCGGCGGCAGGGAGCACGCGTAGCCCGGGCCGCCGCTGGCGGTCGCGTTGAAGGCGATGAGGTTGGACTGGACGTGAGGCAGCGAAAGCGTGGCGATGGTTATGTAGGCGAGCGGGAACACGAAGTAGAGGCCGAAGGAGAGCGCCATCACGTACGCCCCGGCCCCCCTCGTCGGCGGGAAGGCGCGCATGACCACCCCTATCGAGAAGAAGAACCCTGCGTAGTACTTCACGAAATCGAACACGTGCTGGATGAGGAAGAAAACGTACATGTAGAACGTGAAGGACTGCGTGGCGTTCACTATGCGCTCCGAGATCCACTTGAGGCCGAATCCGGATGCGTGCTCGGACATGAATATCTCCATGTACACCGAAGCCAGCGCGTCGACGGGCACCGCCAGCGCGTAGAGGAAGCTCATGAAGCGCTGGACGCACTGGGTGGGGGTCTGCATGTAGAGCTCCATCCAGTCGATGAGCGTCGTCTGCTGGTTGAACGAGCCCGCTTCGTTGCACGAGAGCCCGAAGGAAGAGAGGTAGAGGCACTTGGCCAGGCTGTTGTCCGGGCCTCCGAGGCGGGGCTCGGCCAGGTTGATTATCATGATGACCATCGCCACTATGAGGACGGTCGATGCCGCATAGACGAACTCCGTCTTGGCGATCTGCTCGAGGTTCCGCAGGCTGAATAGCCGGGAGAGCATTATCAGGCCGGCGGAAGCCAGCACCGAGAACGCCGCTGCCGCTATCGAGATGGACCCCCAGTCCGAATAGAAGCTGCTGCAGAATTGCGACACGCATACGTCTACCATTGTCTTGCAGAACCTCCGTGTACTTGTCCGGTTGCGAGCATGACGGGCACCGTATCATCCCCGCGAGCGGATCGGGCGGGGAGGCCATGATGCGAGCGGAGTGGTGAGCGGCGCATTTGTGTAGCGGACATCGTGGCATTTTCGCGAGCTCCGTGAGCGGAAATAAAGGATGTGAGCATAGAGAACATCATATCATCCTCGTCAAAGAGCTTATATCCACTTCGTCGCCGAACGTCTTGCTGAGGCCCCGGGCGGCCTGGGTGAAGATGATCAGGTTGAACGCCGGGACCACGAACCCTATGGCGAAGGCCCAGCTCACGACCGATATCGGTATCATCATGACGGTGAGGAATATCGAGCCTACGAGGTTCGAGAACAGCGTCCCTATCCCGCTGAAGACCCCGGTCACCAGGTTGACCACCCCGCCGGTGAAGTTGGTGTTGTAGAAGTTGCTGAGGCGGTCCAGGAAGCTGCCGGAAGTGGTGTCGCCGAGGAACTGGCTCAGCATGCTGCGGTAGGTTACGAGCGGCCCGCAGCCGCTCCCTCCCGGGTCGCAGCGCCCGTAGAACATGGTGTAGGTTATGCTCGAGAGCGCCGGGAAGACGAACAGGAACGCGATGGCTACGCCTATCAGGGTCCCTCCCAGGCGTCGTGTGGGGGTGAAGCAGCGGAAGAATATGCCTGCCGGCAGGTAGAAGCTGAAGAACGCCTGGATGGAGAAGAGGTAGACCACGAGCTGGGCATGGTTTATGATGAAGGCCAGCGCCAGGGCCACGGACATGTTGTAGAGGAGCTGCTTCAGCGGGGAAGCAAGGCCTGCCAGCGGCGAGGCCACGAGGCCGACGCCCAGAGGCCGGGAGTAAGGCGTGACGGAGGCCATCTGGTCTATGTAGATGTTCAGGACGTAGTTCATCTGGAGCCAGCCGCTCATGTCGTTGTCGACGCGGATGAAATAGTTCATCGTCGCGTCGTATATCGTGGTCGAGGGGCTCGAGTCGTCCGGGACCAGCGCCGCCGGGACGAACGTCCCGAGGCGGAGGTTGGACATGCCGCCGATGGAGAGGAAGAGCAGGGGGACTAGGATCGCGGTGACGAAGACCTCGTAGAGCTCTGACTTCACGTAGGCGTTGAGGGCCGCGTTCCTGAAAAGCGACGCCCAGACGTACGCGAAGGAGAGGAGGGTTATGGACGCGGCCAGGGCCAGGCCTGAGAGGTAAAACCAGTTCCAGAGGCCTCCGCTGGTGCCGGCGGAGAGGATCTCCGAAGGGGTCAGCATGCCGAAGCTTGTTGGGATTCCATCACCTCATATGATTTTCAGGAACGACATGAAATTCACGTCCACCCTGAAGAAGTTCGCTATCTCCTTTGCTGCCGTCAGCGTGACGAAGATGTTCAAAAACGGCATGAATACGCTCATTATCACTATGTAGTAAACCGAGCCCCGTATCAGCTCGAATGCGACGGTCAGGGCTCCGCCTAGGAAGAACGGCATGAACACCCCCGCCATCAGGAACATCATGACCAGGACCGAGCCGAAGACGCTGAGGATCCCGCTCTTCTGGATGAACGAGCCGACCGCCTTCTGCGGGTCCACGATGTTGTACTTCATCATCTTGTGGACCTCGTAGTCGAACACGAACATGAACGGGTAGAACACGGCCAGGGCGAAGGTGAGGGCGAACAGCGCCTCCCCCGCGTTCCGGGTGTAGGGGAACGCCCGCAGGAGCATGCTGATCGGGATGAAGAGCCCCCAGGTCCACCTCTTGAGCAGGCAGAGGGTGACTATGTGGAGCAGCCACTCGCTGATGCCCAGCGACAGGAACTGCAGGGCGCTGCCGAGGATGTCTATGAGCGGCTTCAGGACAGGCCCCAGGTTGAACGAGTACATGGCGCGCCAGGTCACGCCGAACCACATCGTCGAGGAGTATATGGTGTGGACCACCATGTTGTAGATGATGAGCATGCTGTAGCTGTTCACCATCTCGCTCACCATCGACCTCGCGAATGCCATCGCGGCGTCTATGATCTGGGGGTTGTTGGCGTAGATCTGGTCGCTGCCGCCCCCGACCGTGAGGGAGTACCACATCCCGGTCCCGGTGAGGATCGCGATGAGGAGGGCCACCCTGAAGACTGTCAGGCCCGTCTGGAACAGCTCGTCCTTGGCCATGGCGATCATCCCGGGGAGCTGGAAGAACTGGCCGAACATGTAGATGATGGCGATGCCGATCATGACGATGACGGCCACGAGCACTGCCGGGGCCAGCCACATGCCGATCACGAACTCCGAGCCCGAGGCCGAGCCGAGCCAGCTGTCGCCGCAGCTTCCCGGCCCGAACGCGTCGAACACGCTCCCGAAGACCTGCCCCGGGGCATTCCCGAACGTCGTCCCGGCGTTCACGAAATCGTTGCCGTAGGAGGTGAGGTTCTGCACCGTCTGGTTGAAATACGTGTCCAGCCCCGTGCCGTCCGCCAGCACGAGGGGGGCGGAGAGGAGCAGGAGCAAGGCGAGCAGCTTCGGTTTCATTCATATCAGCCTCGTGAGCCCGGCGATCTCGATGTCGCCTCCGAACGTCATGGACAGCGACCGGATGGCCGCGATCGTAGCTAGTATCCCGAATAGCGAGAAGAAGATGCCCCAGAAGGTGAGCCGCGAGAGGGTGTCTATCGGCCCGTTCGGCATCCAGGCGAAGTCTATGTAGTGGTCTACCTTGTTCTCCTTGTTCACCGCGTTGAACCAGCGGTCGGCGGCCGTCCTCGCCGCGGCCAGGCTGGCGTTGCGCTGCGCCTCGGTCGCGTTGTCGTACCGGGTGCTCGTGAGATCGAAGGTCGTGGTGAGGTTCTGCCCCTGGTAGGAGCCCTGCTCGATCGCGGCGAAGTAGTCCTGCGGGCTCATGCCCTCGTACTGCTGCAGGCGCTGCCGCACGTCGTCGGTCGTGTAGTTCCCGGTTCCGCCGAGCATGGAGATGTTCTCGTTGACGTACATCGTGTAGGCGATCGGCGGGTCGGGATTGTTGGCTCCCTGGGGGTTGGCGACCGTATCAGATATCCATGCCCCCTGGACGGCCGGGTCGTTCTTTATGCTGAGCATTACCAGGGCCCCGAAGGCATAGAAGGCGGGGAAAACGAAATAGAGGGCGATCGCCATCGCGAGCAGCAGCCCGCCGAGCCTGCGGGTGAAGGCGAAGGTCCGGAGCACCGCGCCGACCACGAAGAGGGCCGGGAACAGCGCTATCGCTATGAACCTCAGCATGACCTCCTGGAACTTGCTGAGCATCATTATCTTTATGGCCCAGTCGAAGAGCAGCTCCTTTATCTTGTTGCCCATGGTGTAGAAGCCCTTCCATGGCGTGAAGGTGAAGAAGCCGGACTTCTCGAAGAGGAACTCGATGTTTATCGTGAACTCCGCTATCATGGAGGTCTTGATGTAGCTGAGGTACGTGTCGAATGCGAAGCTCTTGGCTTCGTTGAACACCTCGTCCATGAAGTAGATGCCGAGGCGCACGTGGCAGGACTCGACGCCGTGATACACAGAGAGGTTGCTGGCCGCGATTGCCGCGCCGCAGATGTCGAGCGGCTGGTAGCTCGAGCCGCCGAATATGCCCGCGCTCGAGGTCTTTATCCAGGCGCTGGTGGGGCTGCCGAGGGGGCCGGGCGTCCCGCCGCCGCTATAGCCCGCGTTGGAGACGCCGAGGGAGCCTTGCACCACCGCGTCGATGAGGGGGAGCGCCGCCAGGGCCATCGCGATGATCAGGGCTGAGTAGAATATCTCGGCCAGCTCCATCTTCGCCCAGCCCTTCATCTTGTCGTTCTGGAGCAGCTCGGAGAGCATGTAGACTATGGCTACCAGTGTCGTCGAGAGGCCGAAGGCCAGCCCCGCGACCCAGATCCATCCGGTCCACATGTCCAAGAACGCCATCTCACACCTTCGAGACTATGAATTTCGTCATCGCATTTATGAATGCTATCGTGACCATCATCGAAACCGCCGGCATGAATAGCGCCAGCAGGGAAAGGGCCGCGATGTGCTGCATTATCGGGATGAACTCCGCCATCGAGACCAGGTTGAGCAGCCCTTCGGAGACTATCTTGGAGAGCGCCGTGCCCACGGCCTGCCCCCCTGGGATGAGGTTGTAGAGCGGGTTCGCCGCCGGGTTGAAGAGGTAGCCGGCCACGCCGTACTTGAACGGGCCGCAGAGGGACTGTATGAGCAGGACAGGGCTGTGGTATCCGCGATCGACCGGGTTCGGTATCACCTGCTCGTAGATCCTCTCGTTGATGAGGTAGGAGGTCGGGAAAACGACCTGGAGGCCGAAGGCCAGGGCGATGAGGAAGGCGCCGGCGTCGCGGGTCGGCGGGATGAAACGCAGTATGATGCCGGCAGGCAGGAAGAAGGGCATCATGAACGCGTCCACGAAATACAGCAGGTCGATCTGCACCGCGGTCGTGTTGTAGAGCGATATCAGCGACATGCCCAGGACGTTGGTTATCGAGACGAAGGTGTCTATGCCGGGGAACACCTTGAAGGTCTGCGTGAGCACGAATTCGCCGATCCTCCTGCTGATGGTGTTGAGGATCGAGGTGCAGGCTTGTATCTTGTACACGTCTATGCTCGCGCGCAGGGCGCTGTCCGCGACCGTGCTCTGCATGTACGCTATGGCCGCCTGCGGGGGGCTGGTGTAGTTTCCTCCCGTCATCTCCACCGAGATCACGGTGCCCGCGCCGAACATGCCGAGGACGAAGAGCGCGATGAGGAACGAGTTGAGCAGGTTGGAGAGCTCGATGTTCAGGTACGCCTCCCACTCGGGCACCTTGAAGAACTTGGAGAGCAGGTAGGTGATGAGGATGAAGAACGCGACGAAGAAAGCGATCTGGACGACCACGTAGCCGTACTGGCCCATCACCGAGCCGGCGAAGACGGACTGGAGCGGGGCGAGCACCTGGAACAGAAGCACGTAGATGACCGCCGCCACGATAGCGCCGGTCAGCAGGCCGGTCGCCCAGACGGTCGCGCGCGCCCTCGTCTCGACCCCGGATAGCTGGCCGAGGACGTAGGCCGCGGCCGAGAGGATGGTCATGACGACGACTATCCCGATCAGGGCGGTCTCGGCGAGCCTCGTCAGCGAGTAGGGGTTGTTGTAGTCGATCAGGTCGTATACCTCCTGCTGGAGGCCCTGGCCGCTCATCAGGTTCGGGAGGAGGAAGTAGAGGACGGCTATTATCGCGGCGCTGACGCCGACGGACACGAGCATCCCCTGGGCCCAGATGGTCGCCCTGGCCCTGGTCTCGGCGCCGAGAAGCTGCCCGACGACATAGACAGCGGCCGAGAGGGCGATCATGACCGCCATGAGGGGGACCAGGATCTGGAGCAGGAAGGTGACCTGGTTCAGCATCGCCACGGCCGGCCCCTGCGGGGATTCATTGAAGAAGGAGTTGGCCGACAGCAGTGGGGAGAGGGCGAGCAGGATGAGGGCCAGGGCGGATATCCTCATTCATACCACCTTGGTCAGGCCGACGATCTCGGCCTCGCCTCCTATGAGGAGGGACACGCTGCGGTAAGCCGTCACCGTGATGATTATCTCCACCACGGTCGTGAGCATTATCAGGATGATGAACGGGCTGATGGTCGCGACCTCCTGGATGACGAAGAAGAAAAGCCCGGCCGACGCGCTGGAGGGGAGCATGGGGTTGTTGAAGGCTGTGAAGAAGAAGTCGCCGGTCATGCCTACCATGAAGCGCCACATGGCCCAGATGGTCGAGATGAAGCCAGCGATCGCCGAGAAGGTCCCGGCGATGACGTTCTTCACGCTGCAGAAGAGGTGGACGAAGGCGTTGCCCGCGCACGCGCTGCCGGCGGTGGTGTAGGACTGCTCGACGACATTCGGCGCCGTGAACTGCTGGAGGAGGTGCTGCGCAGCGTCCCCGCCCTGGGCCTCGGTGACCTGGCCGGTTATGTTATCGGCGCTCCTGCCGGTCTCCATGACGCTGGAGACCGCGGGGGTGTAGGTGAAGTCTGCCGGCTGGAACAGGTCGAATATGAGGTAGTTCGAGAGCAGGACGGCGAACGGCATGACGAAGTACATGGCGAAGCAGATGGCGATGATGCTCGAGCCGGTCCTCCTGAAGAACGGTATCGCCCTCAGGACCAGCCCGAGGGGGAAGAGCATGACCGGCACCACGTCCCTCGCGAATATGAGGATGAACTCCTTCGCCCAGAGGACCGTGATCATGTAGCCGATGGACTCGACGACCACCGTGTGGGCGTTGCTCAGGAGGTTGAGCCCCGTGAAGGGGGCCAGCGAGAACGATATGACGTTCACGGCAGGTATCGGGGACCCTAGGGGGAAGCTTATCGTGGAGAGGAAGCCGATGAGCGCCTCGAAGAGGTAGAGGTCGATGTACTGCGATTTGAGCTTCTCCTCGAAGATGTTCAGGGACGCCAGGGCGAGCTGGACGTGGTTCTGGGTCAGCCCCTGGAGGGTTGGGGCCGAGGTGAAGCTGCCCTGGAATCCTGAGGGGAGGCTTGCCAGGAGGAGCGAGGTCGAGAGGGCGGTCAGGACGCCGTCCATGGAGATGAAGAAGAGCAGGATGAAGAGGGTGAAGACGAACGAGGCCAGCTCCTCCCTGGCCAGGGCCACCATCTGGGGGTTCTGGAGGGCGTAGGCCATCATGAACATCAGGACGACCAGGAAAAGCCCCAGCGAAAGGCCCAGCCCTATCATGGCGCCCGCGGCCGGTGGCAACGTCAGCAGTAGCGGCAGCAGGACGTCCATGGTTTTATATCCCCCTCGGCTTTTTAATAGGTATTGTATTAGCTATTGATAGGCTCCCCTGACGTGGAACTGGCTATTTTGACGAGGGGGGAAGATATGGAAGGACATGTTGATTCTATGCACAGGACGCACTACATAGCGGATGCGAGGGCTGCCAAGGGCGGGACGGTAAGGATAGCCGGATGGGTCCATGACGTCCGCGACCTGGGGAAGATGAAATTCGTTCTGGTCCGCGACATAACCGGCATCATGCAGGTGATAATGAAGAAGGGAGCCGTCCCGGACCAGCTCCTCGAGAGCGTGCGTGTCAACAAGGAGGACGTCGTCTCGTTCGGGGGGACGGTCAAGGAGAACAAGATGGCCCCCGAGGGCGTCGAGCTGGTGCCGACCTCGTTCGAGCACCTCAACAAGGTCGAGCGGAAGCTGCCGGTCGATCCGACCGGCGTGGTCCCCTCCGAGCTGGACACCAGGCTCGACCACCGGTATCTAGACCTGCGCAGGAAGGAGTCGTCCCTCATATTCAGGACCAAGTCGATAGCGGCCGCGGCCTTCCGCGAGAAGCTGCGCGAGATGAGGTTCCTGGAGATACATCCTTCGACGATCACGGGCGCGGCCACGGAGGGGGGCGCGGACGTGTTCTCCCTGCAGTATTTCGAGAACAAGGCGTACCTCGTCCAGTCGCCCCAGCTGTACAAGCAGCTCGCGGTCATAGGAGGGCTGGACCGCGTCATGATGACCGTGCCGGTCTTCAGGGCCGAGAAGCACAACACGACGACCCACCTCAACGAGATAACGCAGATGGACATAGAGATGGGCTTCGCCGACCATGAGGACGCGATGGACGTCCTCGAGAAGACCGTCCTCCACGTCCTGGGGACGGTCAGGAAGGAGGTCGGACCGGAGATAGAGAAGCTCTGGGGGCCGGTCGTGGTGCCCGAGAAGATACCGAGGTACAGCTACACGGACCTGGTGGCCAAGCTGAACGACAACGGCTTCGAGATGAAGCACGGCTGGGACTTCACCAAGGAGGCCGAGAAGAAGCTCCACGACATACTCGGCGAGGAGCTGTATTTCATCTACGACTGGCCTACCATGGTGCGGGCGTTCTATTCCATGCCTTCCGAGAGCTCCCCCGACATCTGCCACGCCTTCGACCTCATGTACCGCGGCCTCGAGATCTCCAGCGGCGCCAAGCGCATACACCTCCCCGCGGTCCTGGAGGACCAGCTGCGGAAGAGGGGGCTGGACCCGGTGGATTTCGAGTTCTACATAAGCGCCTTCAGGATGGGCGCGCCCCCGCACGCGGGCTGGAGCATCGGCCTCGAGCGGCTCGTCATGAAGATGTGCAACCAGGAGAACATCAGGGAGTGCATGCTTTTCCCCAGGGACCGCGTGCGCCTGATGCCGTGATTCTAAACACATAATACAAAAAATAACAACAAATAAATACCCTTCCGGCCATATAAGAGGGTATGAGCATGTCATTATGTCTGCGTCCGGCGCTGCGGCAGCGGCTCTCCCTGGAGTGCAGGCTGGAACAGAGGCTCGAGCTCAAGATATTGCCGCCGGAAGGCATGTCGTACGACGAACCTGACGCGATGAAAAAGATCGAGGAGCGCGACGGGAAGCCAGTTATCCGGATATCCCGCAGCGAGTTCGCCTCGTTCGTGGGGGCGGTCAGGAGGGTAAACGAGCTCATGGCGGAGGCATGCCCCGATGTCGTCCTGATATCTATGAGGGGCGCCCTTCCGATGTTCAGGTCGGCCATGCAGGCGGCGGATCCGCGGTATCTCGAGCGGGAGCTGAGCGACCAGCTATGGGAGCAGCGGAGGGTCAAAAGGACGGTCATCGCCGAGAAGCCCTCGGGGTGGATACTCGATTCCGTAGCGCGCGACCAGGCCTCCCGCGACGACATCATCAGGAGGTACAGCAGCAAGAAGACGATCAGCTTCATCGCGGCGAAGATGAAGACCAGCTATTTCCTGGAAGACCTCTCCGGCAAGTTGCAGGGGGGCCTCAGCTCGGCATTCGGCCATCGCGGTGGCAGGAAGGGCTCCCTGAACGTCGTCTTCCTGGACACGTCCGTGACCGGCACGAAGCTCGGCTGGTTCCTCCCCCAGTTCATGGGGTCGCTCCGGGAAGTCGCGGACGTGATCGGCAAGGACATCCACGTCCTCAGCCTCGTCCTGAGCCATGCGAAGGGCGGAGAGAGCTGCGCCTATTCCGGGAGGCACGAAGGGGGGAAGCTGTACTCCAGCAGGGTGGACATAGGCGTGGAGAGCCTCCTGGCCGAGGATTCGCCGACATTGCTTGGGGCTGGCTACTTCGAGGATGAGGTGTGCGGCAAGGCGCGCGGCGTCGTGCGGGCCTGCGAGATGCCCGTTCCGGCCAGCCTCCTCATAGGGGACCGGTATTACGACATCGGCAGGGAGCCGAGCGGCAGCAGCGCTGCCCTGTTCGCGAGGGTGATGGGGAATGCGGCGAGAGGCTCTTAGGAAGGCCGCCCTCGAAGCCATCTCAGAGGTCGGGAAGACCGAGTACCGCTCCAGGGTGGCGGAGTTCCGCGGTATGGTGGCCATGCTGGACAGCATGTCCGGGGAGCATCCGACCGTATCCGGATTCGTGGCCAGGGAATACGAGCACGTCATAGAGAACGCGAAACAAGCCGTCGAGAGCCACAAGCTGAGGCGGGAGATGGGGTTTCCCGAGGATGGCGGCTGGCCCTCCGTCGATGCCGGCAGGATCATCAAGGCCAGGCTGATAGAGGAGCTGCTCAGGGACGAGATAATCGAGTATGCCGGCATACATGGCAATGGGAAGGTGTTCATACCGCACAAGCAGCTCGAAGCCGTCACGACGAGCAGGGAGCTCGTCGAATCAGGGAGATATGACCTCGGGCTGAGCGTGGAGCCCGAAGGCTGCGCTTACGCCTACTTCTTCGAGATGCAGGGGATGCGGGTGCTGCACGTCTTCGCGGATTTCGACGGCAAGGGCGGGATAGACTACCGCGAGACCGAAAGGTTGGATCCCCTCCGCGGCAAGAACGTGCTGATAATCGAGGACGACGTCCAGAGCGGCCTCACCCTCCGGACCGTCCTTGGCAGGATAGGCAGGTTCGGGGCCTCGTCGTTCGGGCTCTACCTCGGAAACCTGGGAGGATTCCAGAACACCCCGGCCATCCCTCCGCAGATAACGCGCGTGCACATGAACGACACGGCCGGAAGGGCGGGCTCTGAAAAGCTCGAGGAGACCCTGGTCGCCGTCTTAGGCGGGCCGCTGTTCGCCAAGTACGGGGTTTTCGGTTCCGTAGCCGCGGCCCCCGTCCGGTGAACAGATTTTTTAAGCGAGAGTGCGAATGAGCGTACGATCTCCATGAGGATACTGGTCACCAACGATGACGGGGATTCGGAGGGGCTGCGGCTGCTTCTCGGGGTCGCGAAGAGGTTCGGCACGGCGCATGCCATAGCGCCGAACCGCCAGCGCAGCGCCGTGTCGGGGGCCCTCACCCTCCACAAGCCGCTCCGGCTCCACCGGATAGACGAGGACGTCAACTCGGTCAATGGCACGCCATCGGACTGCGTCCTCTTCGGCCTGCACTCGGGCGAATTCGGGAAGCCTGACCTGGTGCTGTCGGGGATAAACTGGGGCGACAACTCCGGCATCGGCTCGCTGCTCGGCTCGGGCACCGTCGGTGCGTGCTGGCAGGCCGCCCTCGAGGGCGTGCCTTCGATAGCTTTCTCGATGACGAAGGGCAGGGGGGACTGGAGGGACGCGCGTAGCTGGGGCGACCGGAGCCTGCTCGCCGAAAAGGTCGCCGGCATCATAGAGGCGCTGCGCCCGAAGCTGGGCAAGGAGCGCTTCTTCAACGTGAACATGCCTTTCGACGTGAAGGATGCCAGGGTCGTCCATGTGCGTAAGATGCAGAGGGAGAGATACGGCACCCGGATCGAGAAGCGCATCGACCCGGAGGGGAGGCCGTATTACTGGATAATCGGCAGCTCGCTCAAGGCGGTCAAGGGGACGGACGTCTACGAAGTGATGGAGAAGGGGAACATCGCGGTCACGGAGGTCTCGCTCTCCGTCTTCGATGAAATATAGGCGGCAGGGGAACGTAGGAGCCCCCGGCCGCTTCGCATACCTGTTCAACCGCTTCTCATGGCTTATAGCTCGAAGGGCCATTATGTATGCTGTATCCACTTGCGTCGGAAAATCTTTTAAGGCAGACGATACACTGGTTTAGACATGTTGACACAGAAACGGCCTCCGGCGGGCTTTCGCCATGCCGGGGAGCCGAGGATGGCGAAAGCGGAGATAATGGTCGAAGGGTTCGTCCCCCAGAGGACGCCCCAGGAGAGGTTCGACCTGGGGGCGGATTATCGGAACGTCGCCCGCTTCCTGGCAGGCCGTGGCTTCCGGATAAAAGGATGCGCGGACCATACGGGGCCGGAGTTCCACGGAGGAGACCTGAGCGGCACGCCCTGGAACGCATGCGTCTTCGACATATACACCGACACGGCGGATCCGGCCCAGGCGCGGCTTTCGGTGGCGTTGAGGATCCTTGCCGACGCGAGGGAGTTCGGGGGGACCGTCTCGGCCTCGGGCGGAGAGCGCTGGGCGCTGCTGTTCGAGAAGGGGGAAGTGACCGCGCCGGGGTGCCTTGAGTATCTGCTGCTGGTGGAAAGGGCCGGGCTGGTCGAAGTGTCTTTCCGTTATGGCAAAGGAGGCAGGTTCGGCATCTAGATGACGGAGCGCCGTGTCCTGATGTGGACGGTGGCGTTGAATTTCTTCTTGAGGAACGATTTGGCGGCCTTTATGCGCTCGCCGTCGCGGCCGATCGCGATGCCGCGGTCCTTCTCCTCGATCGTCATCATTATGTTCTTCTCGCCCATCACGTCGCGGATCTCGATGTCGTGTATCGCGATGTTCCCGAAGAAGTTCCGGACGAAGCCTTCCGGGTCGTTGCTGTCGGCCACGATGATGACCCTCTTCCTGAAGACCGCCGCGAGCTTCTTTATGTTGGACGCCTGCTTGCCTATCGCCTTGCCCAGCGATTCCTGGCCCACCAGGAATATGATCGAGGACTCGGTCGTGAGGTAATCGGACGGCATCACATGCGTTATCTTCTCGAAGTTCGAGAACATGCTCAGGTCGTCGCCGGTAAGTTCCATCACAAAAGGACCCCCATAAAAGATAAAGGTTATTTCTTCTTCACGAGCTCCAGGATGTTCGAGGAGCCTTCTTCGTAGACCGAGAGCACGGACACCGGGAAGGGCTTTCCGCAGACCGAGCCCAGCTCCATCGTGGTGCCTTCGAACTCGACGAGCGGCACGTCGGCTTCCTTCGCGACCTTGGCAAGCTTCTCCTTCGTCTCCGAGGGGGTGTTGCTCGCCGTCACGAAAAGCTTGACCTCGCCTTTCCCGCCCGAAAGGCCGCTGCGCGAACCGAACTCGACCTTGCCGCTCTCGACCGCGAGCCTGACGGCGGTGGTGAGCGGGTTCTCCCTCTCCCTCTTGGTCTTGCGCCTGCGGACGACCTTCTTCTGCTTCTTCTCCTTCGGCGGAGCCTCAGCGCCCTCTTCAGGCGGGGCCGCTTCGCCTTCGGGCGACTCTTCGGCGGGGGCTTCGGCGCCCTCTCCGGCCTCGGGGGCCGCGTTCTCCTCTTCGGATTCTCCAGTAGGTTCCTCTACCTTCTCATCCTCGTCTGGCATAGTTTTCACCAATATCCCATTGATCGCGTTCACGCTTTCTTCTTCTTGCCTACCTTCATCACGAGCTTGATCTTGCCGGTGCCCACCGGGACTGTCTGGCCCACGATGATGTTCTCGGTCACGCCGATGAGCTTCTCCTCCTCGGAGAAGGCGCTCGCGTTGATGAGGTGCTTGATCGTCTCCTCGAAAGCCGCGCGCCCCAGCACGCCGACCTTCTCGCCGGAGAGGCCGTGCCTGCCGATGGACTTCACGGATCCGCCGTATGTCATGGCATCGGCGATCAGCATGATGTGCCTGATGTCCACGAACAGCTTCTGCATGTCCATGACGTCCTTTATCTCGCGGACTATGGCGTTCCTGGCAGCCTCGATGCCGTACACGCGCTCGATCTCCTTTATGTTGTTGGTGTAGACGCGCTTCGCGTCCACGGCCTCGTTCTCCGAAGCCCCGACGATGTTGAAGCCGGCGGCCCGGATGAAGTATTCGTCGCCGCCCTTGAGCACGACCGCCTTGTGTATCCCGCGCACGCCGCGGACTATGGCCTCCCTGACCTTCTGGCTGAGCTTGCGGACGGACTTGGCGGTTATCTTCTTCTCCTTCTTGTCCTTCTCCTTCTCGGGCTTGCCTTCTGCCTTGGGAGGGGTCTTGGACGGCTTGACCACCACCACCGGCTCGTCGACCTTGAGGTCGGCCGGGAAGACCTCCAGGGCCTTCTTCAGCATGCTGAACGTGACGCCCTGGGCCTTGCCGTCCTTCTCGTTGAACGTCACCTTGATCGTGAGGCTCTCCAGGTCGTCCTCGACGTCGGCGACGTCGGAGACGAAAACGCTCGCCAGCTCCTTGGCCACCTTCTCGGCCTCGGGCCTGCTCCTGGCGTAAGAGGACTTGAGGTATATGTCGATGATCGGCTTCTTGGGCTCCTTCTTCGCGTCCACAATCTCGATGAGGCGCGGGAGGCCGGTGGGCACGTGCTCAGCGACGCCCGCGTAGTGGAACGTACGCATCGTCATCTGCGTGCCAGGCTCGCCGATGCTCTGGGCGCAGACCACGCCCACAGCTTCGTACGGAGGTATCTTCATGCTAGTCTTCTTGGGTGCCTTCATCATCATCACCGATTCACGCGGTATCGACATCGTCCTGCTTCCCGGCATCGCCGACCTCGGCCGTCGATGAGAACATCGGGTCCTTGCCGTCGCCGCCGTAGAGGAACTGGATTATGCTCATGTCGGCATTCCTGACCGTCATGTCGTCATAGACCACCAGGTCCTGCAGGGCATTGATGAGCCTCCTCTGCATGTAGCCCGAGCGGGCCGTCCTGATGGCCGTGTTGACCAGGGCCTCGCGGCCTCCCATCGAGCAGTAGATGTACTCGTATGGGGTCATGCCGTTGTGGAACGACGAATATACGAATCCCCTCTCCATAGCTGTCAGTGCGCCTGGCTTGAAGTAGGGCAGGAGCCTCCCCTTGTAGCCGCGCGCGAGCCTCTTGCTCCGCACGGTCTGCTGGGCGACCAGCGCCGACATCTGGATGGCGTTGAGCAGGCTTCCGCGCGCGCCGATCTTGGCCATGATGATGGACGGGTTGGCGAGCCCGAAGTCGTTCTCGACCACCTTGCCCGCGTCTTCGCGCGCCCGGGTCGTTATCTCCATGATCATGCCCTCGAGCGTCTCCTTGAGGCTCATGCCCGGAGCGCGCTCCAGCGAGCGGTTCTTGTACTGCATGATCAGGTTGTCGATCTCGCGGTTCATCTTGTCCGTGATCTCCTTGACCTTCTCCTCAGCCTTGTCGGAGAGCGAGTAGTCGCGGAGCGACACGCTCAGGCCGTGGAGGGAGATCGCCTCGAGGGCCATCCTCGTCGCCTTGTCGATGAATTCCTTGGTGAATTCCGGCCCGTGGATGACGAACATCCTCTCGAGCAGCTCGCCTTCCATGGCCTTGCTCTCGACGGCCCCCTTCACCAGCTTGCCGTTCTTTATGACGATCTCGTCTCCCATCTTGGACGTCACCTTCAGGTTCGTGTCGGGAGGGAGCAGCTGCGAGAAAAGGAGCTTGCCCGAGTACCGCCCGCCCGAGAGGTCCGGCTCCGGCAGCTCGGTTATCCCGAGCAGGTAGAGGATGCTGGAGGCGGTCGTCCTGTCGAACGAGGCGTCGTCCTTGGTCAGGAAGTAGAGGCCGGAGACATGGTCCTCCTGGGGCTTGATTATCGCGTGGCCGTGCCGCGGGGAAAGCAGCTGCTTCTCGACCTTCGCCAGGTGCCTGGCCTCGGCCTGCGCCTCCTCGGTCTGCATTATGTGCAGGTTCATCTCGTCGCCGTCGAAGTCGGCGTTGTAGGGCGAGACGGTCACCGGGTTCAGCCTGAACGTCTTGCCGGGCAGGATCCGTATCTCGTGGGCCATCATCGAGATGCGGTGCAGCGAGGGCTGCCTGTTGAACAGGGCGATGTCGCCATCGATGATCTGCCTCTCTATGGTCGAGCCCACCTTGAGGCCTTCGACCTGCTCCTTCCTCATCTCCGGCGTGTCGCCGACCTTGAGCCTGCGGCCGTCGTTCCTGATGATGTAGACCGCGCGGGGGTAGCTCTCGGAGAGTATGAGGTCCTTGCAGCGCTCGAGGTTCCACTCGGTCACATGCATCGGGACCGTGAGCTCCTCGGCGATCATCTGCGGGACGCCGACCTGGTCGAGGTTTATCCTCGGGTCGGGGGAGATGACGGTACGGGCAGAGAAGTTGACACGCTTGCCTGAGAGGTTGTACCTGAAGCGGCCCTCCTTGCCCTTGAGCCTCTGGGCCAGGGTCTTGAGGGGCCTGCCGCTGCGGTGGCGCGCGGGCGGGATGTTGGCGGTCTCGTTGTCGAAGTAGGTCGTGACGTGGTACTGGAGCAGCTCCCAGAGGTCCTCGATTATCAGCTGTGGCGCCCCCGCGTTTATGTTGGCGTCGAGCTTCTGGTTTATCCTTATGACGTCGACCAGCTTGTGCGTGAGGTCGTCCTCGCTCCTCTCGCCTGTCTCGAGTGTTATCGAAGGGCGCACGTTCACGGGCGGGACGGGGAGGGCCGTTATTATCATCCATTCGGGGCGGGAGTAGTGCGGGTCGAAGCCGAGCTCGCGGAGGTCGCCGTCGTTGATGGCGGCGAGCCAGTCCCTGATGTCGGTCGGGAGCATCATGTCCTTGTCCTTGAATATCGTCGTGGGCTTGAGGAGCTTTATCTCGGGCAGCTCAGCGCCACAGTGGCCGCACTTCCGCGTGCTCTTCTCCTTCTTTTTCTTCTTCGAGACGGCCTCGACATCTGCTGCGGCCTCGGTGGATTCCTTCTTGCCGCCTTCGGCGCCCTCCAGGAGCGATGGCACCTCCGAAGAGGCTGCTGCCGCGGCGGGAGCGGGTTTCTCCTCCTCGACCACCTTCTCGACGGACTTCTCTATCTCCTCGATGCCTTTCGCCGCCTTCTTGCCCAGCACCTTGTGGCATGAGGGGCAGGTGGACTTGATTACGTAGTAGATGTGCTTGGCGAATTCCACATGGATGACCGGCCTGACCAGGTCGATGTGGCCGAAGTGGCCGGGGCACTCCTTGACCGTGCCGCCGCAGGTCTTGCAGCGCAGGCCCGGGTCCACGACGCCCAGCCTCGTGTCGACCAGGCCGCCGTCTATCGGGTAGCCGTCGTCGTCATAGGTGTCCGGCACGACTATCTTCGCCGCGGACATCTTCCGGATCATCTCCGGCGAGAACAGCGAGAACTTGAGCTTATCCAAGACTTTCTGGACTTCCATGTTCATCATAAACGTGCGCCTCCGATATTCAACCGGCCTCGTGGACCTTCAGCCTTTCTCCTTCAGTATTATCCTGGGGAAAATATACAGCGACTTGATCTCGTCCAGCAGCAGCTTGAACGCGTAGCTTATCTCGACCGGCTCCACGTTCTCCGACTGGCATATGGGGCAGACGTCGCGGTTGCGCGCGTAGTCGTGCGTCGCCACCGAGCCGCACTCCGTGCAGATCAGCTGGACCGTCTTGTCGCTCTCCTCGAGCAGCCTCTCCTTGATGAGCATGCTGGCACCGTAGCCTATGAGGCAGTCGCGTTCCATCTCCCCGAACCGCAGGCCTCCCTCGCGGGCGCGGCCCTCGGTCGGCTGGTGGGTGAGCAGCTGGACAGGCCCGCGGCTGCGCACGTGCATCTTGTTCGAGACGAGGTGGTGCAGCCTCTGGTAATAGACGACGCCGACGAATATCCTGGCCTTTATCTGCCTTCCGGTGAGGCCGTCGTAGAGCATCTCCTCCCCGTGCTCGTCGAACCCGTTCTTCTTGAGGATGTCCTGGAACTGGTCCTCGGTGTTGCCGCTGAACGCGGTGCCGTCCATGAGCATGCCGCCGAGCGCGCCGGCCTTGCCGCCGAGCGTCTCGAGCAGGTGGCCCGCGGTCATACGCGAGGGTATCGCGTGCGGGTTCACGATGAGGTCGGGGGTTATCCCGGAGGCCGTGAATGGCATGTCCTCCTGCGGCACGAGGAGCCCGATGACTCCCTTCTGCCCGTGCCGCGAGGCCAGCTTGTCGCCGATCTCGGGCGTCTTCACCGCCCTGACGCGGACCTTGACCAGGCGGTTGCCGCTGGGGCCTTCGGTTATGAGCACGGAATCCACTTTGCCCTTCTCGCCGCTTTTCAGCGAGAGCGAGCTCTCCCTCTTCTTCTCCTCGACAGCTCCGAAGACGGAGATCTCCTCGAGGAACCTGGGGGGCGACGTCTTGCCGACCAGGACGTCCTTGCTGTTGACCTCGCTCTCCGGCATCACTATGCCGTCCTCGGCCAGGTGCTTGTAGGCGTCCTCGCCGCGGTAGCCGACGACCTCGGGGGTGGGCAGCTCGATCTTGTCCTTCTGCCCTCCGGGGTACATCCTCTCCTCGGTCTCGTAGGTCTTGAACATGGCGACGCGGTGGAGCCCGCGGTCGAAGGACGAGCGGTTCACGACTATGGCATCAGCCATGTTGTAGCCGTGGTAGCTAGCCAGAGCCACGACGCAGTTCTGCCCGGCCGCCTTCTCCTTGAGGTTGAGGGCCTTGTAGATGCTGGTCTGGACCATCGGCTGCTGCGGGTAGTACATGATGTATGCGCGGGTGTCGTAGCGCGCGCCGAAGTTGGTCGCGTAGATGCCCAGCGACTGCTTGGTCATGGCGCAGGCCATCGTGATCCTCGGCGAGGAGTTGTGCTCGGGGTAGGGCAGCACGCCGGCGACGACGCCGAAGATGTTCGACGCGTCGACCTCCAGGTGGGTGGTGTCCGGGGTGATCTCGCTCTCCTTTATCGCGATGAGCGAGTTCTCCTCCTCCTGAGCGTCGAGGAACTCGATGATGCCCATCTTGACGAGGTGGTTCCAGTTGAGCTCGCTGTTCTTGATCCTGGAGAGTATCTCGGGGGTGAGGCGGGACTTGCCGTTCTCGACGACGATGTAGGGCCTCCGCACGCGCCCCTTGTCCGTGAGTATGTGGAGCTCGTTGAGCTTGTGGTTGTAGTAAATATTGACCTGGTTGCTCAGCTCGTTGGTCCTCCTCCTCTCCCTCAGCCTCTGCGCCAGGCTCTTGCCGTCGGGATGCGTTCCGACGATCCTGCCGTTCAGGAATATGCTCGTCCGGTCCGGGATCGCTTTCCTCTTCCTTTTCTTGACCATAATCTTCACCAGCCTCTCTTTTCATGCGCCCAGCGGAGGGCGCATCAGGAACAAATTACCCCTCTTTCACATCATACGCCTTGAGGATCCTCTCGATCTCCTCTTCCTCGACGCCGATGGACACCTCGGCCATGACCGAGAGGTTCTTCACCAGCGAGCAGCTCGGGCCTTCTGGCGTCTCGTTCGGGCACAGCTTGCCGATGTGCGTCCCGTGCAGGTCGCGCGCCTTGAAGTGCGGGTGCTTCTTGGACAGGGGCGATATGACGCGTCGGAGGTGCGAGATCGTCGAGAGGTAGCTCACGCGGTCGAGCAGCTGCGACACGCCGGTCTGCCCGGCTATCCAGTTTCCGGTCGCCATGGCGTATTTTATGCGGTCGCCCATGACGTCCTGCCTGA
>JAWOLP010000070.1:0-5579 GCA_033853355.1 Candidatus Micrarchaeia archaeon
GACATGTGGGCCAGGACATGGCCGCCGATCGGCGTGGTCGGGTCGCCGAAGAGTATCCCGGGGTTGTCCATGACCTGGTTTGTGACGTAGACCGCCAGGTTGTACTTCTCGGCCAGCTTCTGGAGCATGTGGACGTGCTTGTTCAGCTTCTGCTGCCTCTCGCTCAGCGCCCCGCGCCCTATGTAATCCGACCTGAAGTGGGAGGTCAGCGAGTCGATCACTATCAGCTTGATGTTGTTCTTCTCGATGGTCTCCTCGGCCTTCTCGAGCAGGATTATCTGGTGGTCGCTGTTCTCGGCCCGTGCCACCTGTATATTCTTCAGCACGGTCTGGGGATCCATGCTCTGGGCCTCAGCCAGCTGCACTACCCTCTCCGGCCTGAACGTGGCTTCGGTGTCCACGAAAAGCACTCCGCCGCCCAGGCCGCCCTGGTCAGCGGGCTTCTGCACGTTCACGACGAGCTGGAAGCCGAGCTGGCTTTTCCCGCTCGAGAACTTCCCGTACATCTCGGTTATGGCCATCGTCTCGACGCCTCCTCCTAGGAGCTCGTCAAGGGCTTTGGAGCCGGTGGTTATCCTGCTTATGTTCTTCCTTCTCTCGAAGACGACGTCGGCGGTCTCGAAGCCGATCTCGACCATGCTCTTGGCCGCTTCTATGGCCTTCTTCGCCGATTCGACTCCCATGCCGCCGGCCTCCGCCAGCTCATGCGGGTTCGCTGTGGCGAGCGCGGAGAACTCCGAATATCCGGCCGCCCTCAGCTTCTCCGCCGTGACTTCCCCTATCCCCGGAAGGTCTTCCAGGTCCTTGTAGTATTTCTTCTTCTTGGTTTCTTCTGTCATCTTATCCACCTATTTTCTCATTCTTCTGTCTTCCTTCATTCTCATGCCATCCGGAGTCCCGAAGCGGCCTCAGGTCTGACGCAAGCTCGCTTCGGGGGAAGTCCTTTCATTTACGGTCGTTGGGGAAGACCAGCAGCTTGAGCTGTCCTATCCGAAGCGTGTAGAACGTGTTCCCGTTCTTGGAGACGTTCTTCCACATGCCCCCTACGTTAGTATATACCACGTTGCCTTCCTTGTCGCGGTCGGCCTGCACCACGCGCAGGTCCGGCCTGTTCGCTCCTGCGGCAGGGCCAGCGTTGCCTCCTGCTCCACTCGGCCCGCCAGGGCCGAGACTGTCCTTGCCTTCTGAAGGTATCTCTTCGAAGCCCTCATCGTCCAATCTCATTTCCGTGCTTTTCATTCCTCTCACCCTCAACTTTTCCCCCAGCTATCCCTCTGTTAAAAGTTGACAAAACTTCCTGAGTATATACTTATAATTATACGTATATACTAAGGGGATTATGGCACCGGCCATATAAATAGATTTAGGCAGTTCATTTCCGCAGTACCTTTTTAGGAAAAAGGTACCCAAAAACGCGCTTGCTATTGACGGAAAAGCGGGACCAAGACCGGCTTGCCATCTGGGGACTGCTATTTATCCTTTCGGGTGCATGGACAGGCTATGGCGGAATACACACCGGGGGTCTGCAACATAGGGAAGAACGAGATCCGGAAAAGATACGCCCTCGGCGCGGCAGGGTTGGTGATCGCGGTCGCGCTGGCGTACCTGCTCATCTCATGGTCCATGCCGAAACCGTATCTCCTGCTGATTTTCATCCCGCTCGTCCTGGCTTTCGAAGGGTTCTACCAGGGGTATTTCGGGTTCTGCGTTGGCTATGCCACGAAGGGGATCTACGACCTCGGGGGCTCGGGAGGGAGCTACGGGAAAGTGGCTGACAAGAAATCGCATGAGACGGACATGTCTCGGGCCAGGATGATAACCATCTATTCCGTCCTATCGAGCCTGCTGGTCACGATAATCGTCTATGTGCTTTTTAGGTAACTGATTTGCCCTTTCGGGCAAATAAGTCCGCCTAATGAAGTTTCGCGGGCCTTTATCCGAAACTAGGGATTAGGAAAGGCCCTATGGCCCGTTCTGGATCTCCTCGACCAGGGCCTCAGCGAGGTGCTCCTCGCGCTTGCCCTTGTACGAGCGGCGTATCTGCTCGGCGCAGGGCTCGCACATGCCGTGGCTCTCGATCTCCTTGCGGAGCTGGGTCTGGAGAGGCTCGGCGATAGGCTCGTGCGTGTCGCGGCGCTTGACCGTGCTGCACCAGCTGCAGTTCACAAGGTCTTTGTGTTTGAGCTCCATCATACCTCTCACCTCTTTTTGGTTTGTCTGTGGGGGCAAACCCCCACACCCTTTGTCTGATGGAGCACGTTCCGGACCGGTATATAAAAAGTTCCACGAATGACCATGAACAAACATGAAATTAGGCGAACAGCGGCTCTTTTCGATCCGAAGAAGGCTATCTGAACTGCTGGAGCTCGGGATGTCTGGAGACCATCCAGGAGGCGAAGTCGGCCAGATACGGCCGCAGCTGGGCGAACCTCTCGGCCGAGTCGAAGTAGCCGCCCCCGTGCTCGGCGAGCTGGTCGACCAGCTCCTCCCTCAGCAGGGTCCGGTGCGCGCCGCTGAGGAACTGGGGCAGCCAGCGACTCCCTGAGAGAGCTTTCCCCTCATATACCTCCTGGAGAAGGTTGCCTGCGCCGGCCGCAGTGTATGTGAAGCCTTCCACGTTGAGGAAATTCGCACGGTCGTCGTCAGAGGCCCGGTATGTCCGGTCGAAGAAGATGTCAGAATGGATCCTCAGGAACGCGGCTATCCCCCCTTTTATCGAATCGCGGGTGGCCTGGTCCAGAGGACCGAGCCTCTCCGCCGCCCATGCGTCAAGCTCTGCTGAGGATTGCTGCAGCGGCGTGAAGCTGACGTTCGAGTAGGAGTCGGTGTTCCCCGCCTCGGGACTTGTGTAATATATCCCGCGGTATATGGCTCCTATGAGGGCGTCGCTCCTCCAGTCGCTGCCGAGGGCGTTGAAGAACGTCCGGGCGTTGGCCAGGAAGCCGCTCCGCTGGTCGTCGCTGAGGACGCTCCCCCAAGCGTCATGGAGAAGCTCATGGAATATGACATGGCCCCCGCCCTGGGCGCCCAGGGAGATGGCCTGCTGGTATTCCGGGCATCCCTCGAAGCAGGCCGCCATCTCCCTTCCATCTGGCCCCAGTATCCGGTATCCGCCGACTCCGCCCTGCGAGCCGCCGGAATCAGAGCCCGGGAACGCGAAGAAGACGTCGTTCCCCACGAGCGGCCCGAAGACGCTGTCCCTGAAGAAGAACCTGGAGAAATCGACGCCTTGGTTGACCGACGTCCTGCCCTCGTCGCGCGCTCCCTGCGGTATCTGGGGCGCTCCGCCCGCCCAAGGGTATGTCTGGAGGCCCTGGGGCATGGTCTCATCAGTGTATCCCACGCTCACGTCGGCGAGCTGGCCGTTCCGGACTATGAATGCGGGAAACCAGTGAAGATCCTCGTTCCGCGGGGCCGGCCTTGTCTGCGGGGAAGCCGAGGAAGAGGCCGGCGGGGCGGGGATCTGGGATGACTGCGCTGGCGGGGAAGGCGTGGGAGCGGCCTCCGCCGGACCGCAGCCGCTCAGGCTGCCTACGATGACCAGAGGCAGCATCGTCGCGACCAACGCGACCTCCCCGATGCCGACGATCAAATCCTTGGCCGACATCGGACGGCTGGCTGCCTCCGCCGTCCGGGAAGGGGTTTGCTGATGGGGCTGGACCTGCGCCCGGGCTCCTGGCCGTCCGGCCTCCGGAGCGGTCCTCATAGGCCGGACCTGCATCCTCCTCATCTGGTCCTCCCCTCCCTCTGGCGCATGGCGCAATCTCGGGTCGGCCTCGGAAGTGATGACCTCGGGTGCCACCGGCTCCTCTTTTTTCCGGAAGGTCGTCTTGGTCATGGAGGGTTATCGGATCAAGCCTTAATACGGCTATCTGGACCGCGCCCTTTCCGGAGCCCGCGGCCATCCTCCTTCATGGCAGGCGTTGCGGGCTCCCTGGCGCCTCTTCACGGCCTGGCAAAAGCTGAAGTCAATCCGTTGGCTGATCATGGGCTTGTGAAGTCGCGTATCGTCCCTTCGTCAAACCGGCTGAAGTTTCGCGGGCCTTTATCCGAAACTTTGCCGAGATTCGGCTAAGGGCAAAGTTTCATCAAAGGTCTGGTTGTAATGCTCAGCATCGAGGACCTTTAACAAATCAGTTTTGGGCCCCTTTTCCCAAAAGGGCATGGAAAGGCCCTAGGTCGGCTTCAGGAGGCCGCTCGACTGCTCCTGTATGAAGCTGGCCGCGCCCGCGATGGCCCCGACGATTATGCCGCCTATGACCATGCTTATGGCTATCGTCTGCCACTTGCCGCGGGATTCGCCGGGCTGCGTCTGGGCGAGCCCGTAGACTATGCCGCCCAGTATGATGAGTATGACCGAGATTATCGGCGCTATTATCTGGAGGAAAGACGCGATGCCCGACGCCGCGACTTCTAGTCCGACTGCCATCGGTTAAAATTAGAGGTGAAATCTTATAAATACTCTTTCATTTGGCCGCCGACAGCTTTCTCATGAAATCGACCAGCCGGTTCGAGTATCCGAACTCGTTGTCGTACCACGAGCAGACCTTGACGAGCTTCCCCTGCGCCTTGGTCAGCCTCGAGTCGACTATCGAGGAGTAGCTGGTCCCGATGACGTCTGAAGAGACTATCTCCTCGTCCGTATAGCCGAGTATCCCCTTGAGCTCCTCCATGGACGCGCGCTTGAGCTCGGCGTTCACCTGCTCGGCGGTCGCCGGCTCCTTCAGCAGGAGCGTCAGGTCGTTTATCGAGCCGCAAGGGACCGGCACCCGGAAGGACATCCCGTCCATGCAGCCTGAGAGGTTTGTGACGACGTCCCCGATCGCCTTGGCCGCGCCGGTCGTCGTGGGTATGATGTTGAGCGCGCCGGCCCTCGCCCTCCGCAGGTCGTGGTGGCTGCCGTCGACGAGGTTCTGGTCGTTGGTGTAAGCGTGGACCGTGCTCAGGAAGCCGCTCTCTATCCCCCATTTCTCGTCTATCGTCTTGAGTATCGGAGCCAGGCAGTTGGTCGTGCACGAGGCGAGCGAGAACACCTTCATCCCCTTGTTCACTATGTGGTCGTTCACTCCAGGCACGATGGTGGCATCGACGTCCTTGCCCGGGGCCGATATCAGCACCATCCTTGCGCCGGCCTTGATGTGCTTCTCGCTGTCCGCCCTCGAGCGGAACGTCCCGCTGCTCTCGAGGACCAGGTCCACGCCCAGGTCCTTCCACGGCAGCTTGAGCGGGTCGGTCTCGTTTATCCACCTGATCTGGTGGTTGTTGACGATCAGGTCGCCGTTGCGGACCTCGACGCTGCCGTTGAACCTGCCGTACACGGAGTCGTACTTGAAGAGGTGGGCATGCTGCTCCACCCCGCTCCGCGTGTTAATCGCGACTATGTCGAAGTCCCTGCCCAGGGCCCCCTGCTCTATGGCAGCCTTGAGGAAAGACTTGCCTATCCTGCCGAATCCGCTTATCGCGACCTTCATCCGAATCTACCCTGACAATTAGCAATCCCTTAACCGGGGCTATTCTAATAATCCTATCTGAACGAGGTCATATTTAATCCTTCTCCTAAATAGCCATAAACTATAACA
>JAWOLP010000071.1:0-3319 GCA_033853355.1 Candidatus Micrarchaeia archaeon
ATTGGTAGCCAAGACAGGGGAGTACGTGAAGGGCAGGCTCGAGGGGGAGGCGTCGGGCCACGACTGGTATCATGTGCTGCGGGTGATGAGGATCGCCACCCACATTGCGCAGGAGGAGAAGGCAGACCTTTTCATAGTCCAGATGGCCGCCCTGCTGCACGACCTCGACGACTGGAAGTTCAGCGAGGACGGAGAGGACCACGGCGCACGGGAGGCCCGCGAGTGGCTGGAGAGCTCGGAGGTGGACGCGCCCACCGCGGACCGCATCTGCCGGATAATCGAGGGGATGTCGTTCAAGGGGGCGGACGTGCCTACGCCCATGGACACCATAGAGGGGAAGGTGGTGCAGGACGCCGACCGCCTCGACGCCATGGGGGCGGTGGGGATAGGGAGGGCATTCGCCTACGGAGGCAGGAAAGGCCGGGAGATGCACAACCCCGCGCTCAAGCCGACCTTCCACCAGTCTTTCGAGGAGTACCGGGCGTCCAAGGGGACCACGATAAACCATTTCCACGAGAAGCTCCTGCTGCTCAAGGAGCGGATGAACACCGGCACGGGCAGGAAGATGGCGCAGGAGCGGGATGCGTTCCTGAGGCTGTTCCTGCAGAGGTTCCTCGAAGAATGGGAAGGTTAGTTGCTGATTTGCCCCCTTTTAGGGGGGCAAATACGGAAAAAAATCAGGACGATTTCAGGTATTTGGCAACGTCCTTGTCGGCCAGCGACACGCACTTCTTGGACTTCATCGGGACGTAGGAGATTTCCACGTTCTCCTGCTGGAGCTTCTCCTCCTGGGTCTTGCGGAGCGCCTCGACGCAGAGCCGGATGGACTCGTCCAGGGTCATCTTGTCGTCGTACCTGGACTCGAGCAGCTCATCCACTTCCTTCTTGTTCGCGCCTATCGAGTCGGCCTTGTACGCTGTCATCGCGCCTGAGGGCTCGGCCTCGAAGAGCTTGGGGCCCTCGTCGTCCACGCCCGCGATGAGCAGGGAGACGCCGAACGGGCGGATGCCGCCGTACTGGGTGTAGACCTGCATCAGGTCGCACACGCCACGGGCGATGCTGTCCACGCTCGGGGGCTCGTTGTATGTTATGCGGTGCCTCTGCGCGTCCACGCGCGCGGTGTCGACCAGCCTCCGGGCATCGGCGATGAGGCCGCTGGCGGTCACGCAGATGTGGGAGTCGGCCTCGAAGATCTTCTTCAGCGACTCGGGCACCACGAGCTTGGAGTGGATGGACTTGAACGCCACGAGGGCCACGCCGTCCTTCGACGTGATGCCGATGGCGGTGGCCCCTCTCTTGACCGCTTCCTTGGCGTATTCCACCTGGAAAAGCCTGCCGTCGGGGCTGAACACGGTTATCGCTCGATCATAAGCCTGGGGGGAAACTCCGTACATACACGCACCTCTGAAATAGGATTTCGTTATGCATTAGCGGCGTGATATTTAAATGCTTGCGCCTTACCGGAGAGGAAGCCGGGTTTCCGCTCAATCGACCGCAGCCGGAGGCCAGGCTTCTTTGCCAGCGCATCTCATCGCGTGCTCATACCGCGCCCGAAGGTTGACGAGCATGCTTGTCCGTATCTTCTGCATCTTCAGGGTATGGGACGCCAGGGAGGCGCCGATGCGCTCCCTCTGAAGCGTCTCGGTGGCGTTGACGGCGGTACGGACGATCCTGGCCGATTTCTCGTCTATCTCCTTCACTTCCCAGCCGCCCCGGGCGAGCCTGGATTCCAGCTCCTCCCTGCCAATCTCGCCTTCCCAGAAGCGCATGAGGTCCAGGCGTGACAGCATCCCGCATTTGGCCCCGTGGTATCTCCGGAGATCCCTGGCGAGGCTGCCCGAGGGCTCGATGGATGAGATCCCCTCGAAAATCCGTGACATACCGGACATCACAGCCGGATCGCCCACGAGGCCCTTGTACTCGGCGTGATTTTCGTTGGAAGAGAATTGGGCGTTTTCTCCTGACAGCTCGAGCAGCCTCCGCAGCTTGCTGCTTTCACCGACGCTCATGATGATTTCTTTGAATGCCGTTTTCGCATCCGCCTTGGCCGAGGCTTTCTTCGCCCTCTCGGCCTTGCGGAGCTCCAGCTCCTCCTTTTCCACGGCGATGGCATCGCGCAATTCCGCTATGCTCTCGAGCAGGGCTGGCAAGGTTCCCTCCTCGACCGCCGAGATGAAACGGTAAGTCTTGCGGAGGGTGGTCCCGGCGCCCGGAGGGCTCGGCCACGGGCCTTCGAGCGACGAGAGGAAGGAGGGAACGGTCTCTGATGGTATCGAACCGTTTATGTATTCGAGTATCACACGCGCGTTCCTGAGAGCCCCCGACATGGTTTCCACACTGTCAAATGCTTTTTCGAACGCGCCCGTATCGCGACTGAGTGAGCTTTCGATAAGTGGCCCGGAAAAAAGCGGGAACTGGGGGAAAACCCTGCCCAGCTGATCCAGGGCACAAGCCCCGGATATGTCGCGAAAACGCATAAGCTCATCGAAATAAGCGACGAATCGCTCCTCGAACTCCTGTTTCCCGGAGAATCCCCCGTAATACTCTTCTTCGCTCAGGCTCCTGGAGAGGAATTTGTGCTTAAACCGCGCACTCGGATAGGGAGGGAGGAAGCCGGCGAGAGAATCCCTGTTTACCTCGTTCGAATTGTGAATGGAAAGGGCGTGGTCATCCAATGAATCGAGCAACATCATGCCGCAGATGGCACGCCTCAGTGCCGATTCTGCATTCGAATTTCCGGAAAGCCGTTCCACCCCGATCTTGAGGCGTTTCCTCTCCAGTTCCCTGGCGAGCTCCCTGCTCTTGGGGAAGATGGTGGCGCGCATGTTATCATTTATGTTCATAAACGATTAAAAGCTGTTGGCATGCGTCACATGCTCCTTAATCTCTTTATCCGCTCATCTATCGGCGGGTGGGTCGACATGAGGAAGCTCATCTTGTTGGGGAACGGGTTCGAGAAATACAGCGATGCCGTGGTGTCGTTGGCCGCGTGCGTCGGGATGCTGGCGCTTTTTATCTTCTCGAGCGCCTTGGCCAGCCCTTCCGGATAGCGCGTCATGCGCGCGCCGTTGGCGTCGGCCAGGTATTCCCGCTGGCGCGAGAGGGCCAGGCGCACGAGCGTCGCGAAGATGGGTGCCAATATGACGAAGACTATCGCGATGGCGAGGACTATGAGGCCCATGCCCCCGCCGCGGTCCCTGCGGTCCCCTCCGCCGCGGATCCCCCCCCACCAGGCCATGCGCCAGGCGAAGTTGGCCAGCAGCGCTATGGCGCCCACGAAGACTATCGCGAGCATCGAGAAGCGGATGTCGAAGTTGGC
>JAWOLP010000072.1:0-5321 GCA_033853355.1 Candidatus Micrarchaeia archaeon
TGGCGCCCACGTCCGGGTAGCCGCCGGCACCGAGGCCCTTGGTCACGGACTTGCCTATGAGCACTTTCTTCGCCCTCTCGTGGACGATGTTGAGGTGCTGCTTGTCGGTGTTTATCGCGACGAGCTCGGTCCCCTTGACACCGCTCTTTATGAGCCTGTTTATGGTGTTGTTCCCAGCGCCGCCGACGCCGACGGTCACTATCTTTATGCTCTCGGAGCTCAGAGCGTCGGACGACGCCTGCTTCTCCTGCGGCACGTTCTCCCCCATCACAGATCTAACCAAGTCTTCCATTTTTTCACCTTTCGCTGTTTTTGGTCGCCTCATGCGCGACGCACCGGTTCATGGTGCGGAACGCATGCTTTTTCTTTTTGCATGGTTTCTCTCAATTACGAGAGTGACTGAAAGGCCTTACGGCGATTTAAATAGATGAGCTTTCACCCCGAAGAAGAAAATCCAGAAAAATGAACAAACAAAAACAGGATGGCAGATTTCGAGGGAAAATAATAAATACATTGACTAAATGTATTGATGGTCTTTCGTACGATTGTGGAACGGTATTCGCGCGATGGACGTAAAAGGGGGGCCGGAAGCGGCCTGAGAGGGGCAGGCAGGCAATAGGATGCGGTGTTTTGGGCAGTTTGCGGGGTTTGCGAACCCCGCAGCGAGCGGGATAGGGGGATCCAGGGAGAAACTGGCTATGGGGGATGGAAACCCCACTGAGAGAAGCGTGGAGGGTTTCCTATGGTGAAGGTCATCACGATCATGGACGACGTGTACGCCGACCTCTACCGCCTCAAGAAGTCCAAGGGGATGAGCTTCAGCGAGGTGCTCCGTTTCC
Source organism: Candidatus Micrarchaeia archaeon (assembly GCA_033853355.1). GTDB lineage: Archaea > Micrarchaeota > Micrarchaeia > Anstonellales > Bilamarchaeaceae > Bilamarchaeum. The sequence continues at coordinate 840 of JAWOLP010000072.1, forward strand.
TTGTCAACGAGAGGAAGGCCGAGGGCAGCAGCATCATCTCCCTGGCCGGGAGCATCGGCGACGAGGACATCAACCACCGCGCGGTCGAGCGCATAAAGAAGGAAGCGGTCGTGGGCAGGTAGTCTGATGGAAAAGATTTGTCTCGATTTCGACATCGCCCTGGATTTCCTGCGGGGGGACCCGGCGACCATAGAGAAGCTAAAGTACTACGCCGACCGCGAGGAGATATGCATAACCAGCCTCACCATGATGCACCTGATGGAGAGCGTGAGCAGGCCGGAAGTCGTCGCAGCGTTCGCCAGCAACGTCACGATACTCCCCTTCGACAAGAAGGCCGCCCAGGTCGCCGCCAAGATAATGAACGAGATGAAAGAGCGCGGCGACGTCCCCAGGATGACCGACTCGGTCCTGACCGCCGCTGTCTGCATGGCCCACGACGCGCTGCTCTTCTCCTCCATAAAGAACATGAGCTACGGCGGGATAAAGGGGCTGCGCAAAGTGTAGAGATTATAATCTCTATGCGGATATCCCCTTATGGCACTCAAAGCGCTCGTCCTCTACGGCTACGGCATAAACTGCGAGAACGAGAGCAGGTACGCCATCGAGAAGAGCGGCGGAAGCGCCGACATCGTCCACCTCAACCTCGTCCTCGACGACCCCAAGCTCCTCGAGAGGTATAACATGCTCATGATACCGGGCGGCTTCTCGTTCGGGGACGATCTTGGCTCGGGAAAGGTCTTCGGCAACAAGATGAAGTTCAGGCTGCGCGAGCCTCTCGAGGAGTTCATCAAGGCCGGCAAGCTCGTGCTCGGCGTCTGCAACGGATTCCAGATAATGGTCAAGATGGGCATGCTCCCCGAGCCCGATTTCCAGCAGAAGGTGAGCCTGACCAGCAACGATTCCGGCCATTACGAGGACCGCTGGGTCATCCTCAAGGCCAACCAGGGCTCGCCGTGCGTCTTCACCAAGGGCCTCGACTACCTCATCGTGCCGGTGCGCCATGGCGAGGGGAAGTTCATACCGAAGGACCAGCAGACCATGGACGGGCTGGAGAAGGCGAACCAGGTCGTTTTCCAGTACGTCGACGAGAAAGGGAACCTGGCCGGCTTCCCGTACAACCCGAACGGCTCCGTGCGCAACGTCGCCGGCATATGCGACCGCAGCGGCAGGATATTCGGGATGATGCCGCACCCCGAGGCTTTCAACATAATCGAGAACTGCCCGTACTGGCTCAAGGGCTCGGTGAAGGAGCCGCTGGGCCTGCGCGTGTTCAGGAACGCGGCGCAGTACGCCCAGGAGAAGGGCCTCTGATCACGGCGGGAGCCCGATGAGCAGCAGGCCGGCGGCCGGTATCACCATGATGGACAGCGCGATGAAGAAAAGCGTGTGCATCAGGTCGAGGAAGCCATGGACGACGAAGACCGCGATCGAGTTGTGGGAGTCGAGCCTGGCGAAGAGCCTCTTGAAGTAGCCGAGGAGTATTATCAGGGGCACCGTCACCATGAGTATGAGGAACAATGACGTGATGCCCGGCGTGTGGAGGAACTTGACGTAGTTGTTCGCGTTGTCGTCCATGAGGTAGAAGCCGACCGTGAGAAGGCCTATGACGAAGAGGGCGATGTCCACGACGCGGCCCTGGTCCGGATAGAGCCCTTTCGTGTACTCCTCGTCGATGAGCTTTATCGAGCGGGGTATCTCCCATACGATGAACGAGAGTATGAGGACGACCGTCGCGGTATCGAACAGCGGCGTGTTTATCATGTCGAAGAAATCGGCGATTACGTTGAGCGGCACGGAAGCGATTTGCAGGCAAGGAATAAATAGGCATGGCCTCGGATCCGGGGCGCCGAAACAAATGGAAAGCGATTAATTTGGTTCGTTACTTACAGAAAGGTTATGGGAAAACCGCTTATGCTGCTGCTTTTCACCGTTGTCATGGCCCTCTCTTTCGCAGCCCTCATCTTCATTTACGGCGCTATCACCCAGCATCCTACCGGCCCCTACAGCCCCTGCCGCCTCGCAGGCATGAACAGCTCCGAGGCGGTCTGCGGCGCCGATGGCAGGACGTACGCCGACGCCTGCTGGGCGCAGTACCAGGGCCGTACGACGGTAGCCCACAGCGGGCCTTGCGCGGCGAATGGAACTGCCGAATAAGGCATTGACGCTTGTCGAAATGAATAAAAACGTTTGGCGGGTTTAGTCAGTTGGTGCTTTGAGTGGAAAAGATAAAGATGGAGATCGCAGGCGAGATCTCGCTCTCCGACGACCCGGGAGCCACAATGAGGAAATGGCGCGAGATATTCAACATCTCGCAGGTCGAGCTGGCCAAGCACCTGGGCATCACGGTCTCGACCATCAGCGACTACGAGGGCAACCGGAGGAAGTCCCCTGGCACCGGCGTCATAAGGAGGTTCGTCAACTCGCTCTTCGAGATCGACCAGATAAAGGGCGGCGGCATAAGCCAGAAGTTCCGGGAGAAGGAGAAGCCGGTCAGCGAGTATTTCGAGGTGCACGAGTTCGCGCGCTCGATCCCGCTGAAGGACTTCGTGGGTCTCATCGAGGGCAAGATACTCACCAATCCCGACCTGGTCGAGTCCAAGAAGATATACGGCTACACGCTCATAGACAGCATCAAGGTCATACTCGACATGCCGTTCTCTTACTTCCAGAACCTCTATGGCAACGTGAACGAGCGCGTCTTCATATTCACAGGCGTCAGCACCGGCAGGAGCCCCCTCGTGGTCGTGAGGGTCAGCTCCTCCAAGCCGAGCGCGGTGGTCCTGCACAACATAGACCCGACCAAGGTGGACAAGCTCGCCCTGAAGATTTCCGAGCGCGAGCGCATCCCGATGATCGCGACCAGCATGTCGATAGACAAGATAAAGGACGCGCTGAACCGGATCTAAGCCTTCCGATAGATGGCATAAACCCAGCAGCAGGCCGAAGCCAGTATGGCGGCCACGAAGATCGCGAGGGCGTAAAGCTTCAGAATCGGGCAATCGACCCTCAGGCAACCCACCAGATCCCCGCTCTTCTCATGGGCGGCGATGCACGACGCGTATGCGCTGTCCGCCTGCTCGACTGACATCCCGCACATGCTGCCCGCGGTTTCCGCCGGGAAGCCGAGCGTCCATTCAAGGATGTGAGGCGCGAGCAGATAGGCGAGAAGTGAGGCTGCCGCCACGAAGGCGAAGAGGAAAGCGCATATCTTCAGTGCGTCCATGAAAATCCTTCAGACCGGGCGGTTATAAACATTCCATCCCCCGAAATACAGATAATTCCGCGATGACGAACATCATGGCACACGCCGGATGAAGGACGCGCTGAACCGGATCTAATCCTTCCTCTGGCGGACTTCCACGAGATAGTAGGCGGCGCTCGCGAGGAACCCGAAGAGCAGCACGGCGATTATCCATAGCGCCTTCCTGGAGCTGTCCATGCCCGCCGAGCCGACGGCGTCGAGTATCACGAGGATGACCGACAAAAGGCTGGAAACGCCGGCGAGGATGATCAGGAGCATCACGCTTATTCCGAGGAACGTCTTGCTGCTCATGCATAGGCTGCTGAGGCTGCCCGAGAGGGCGCTCCCGCCGCCGTAGCCTCCGGACCCATAGCATACATCCCCGGAGCCGCCTGCCAATAAGCCGATCATGACGGGAAGAAGGATGTAGATCACGATGCCGATGCATGCGAGCGCGAGCAGCAGGAGGGGTAGCAGCAGGCCCCATTTCATGTGGCTCTTCTTGACCATGCCACACCTGCCGCAGCGATAGTTAAAGCCATTTCCTTCTCCTGAAGTACAGTATCATCGTGGCCGCGATCAGGAGCATGACCGCCCATACAGCCTCGTAGCCCCACGGGAGCCCGAGCTCCGGCATGTCCTTGAAGTTCATGCCGTATATGCCCACGATGAAAGTGAGCGGGATGAAGATCGTGGATATGACCGTGAGCACCTTCATGACCTCGTTGAGCCGGTTGCTCACGCTCGAGAGGTAGACGTCCAGCATCCCGGACATGATGTCCCGGAACGTCTCGACGTTGTCGATTATCTGGTTGGTGTGGTCGTACACGTCCCGCAGATAGAAGATCGTCTCCTTCCGTATCAGCGAGCCCTTGCCCGTGTCCGAGCGCTCGAGCACGCTGACCACATCGCGCAGGGGCCAGACCGCCTTGCGGACGGTTATGGCGTCGTGCTTCATGCGGTGGAGGGACTTGAGCGTCTTGGGGACCGGGTTCGTTATCATCTCGTCCTCCATCCCTTCCAGGTCCTCGCCGAACCTCTCGAGGATGCCGAAGTAGCTGTCCACTATCGAGTCTATGAGGGCGTATGCGAGGAAATCCGGGCCGCCCTTCCGCAGCCTCCCCTCAGGCTTGCGCAGGCGCTCGCGCACCGGGTCGAACACGTCGCCTTTCCCCTCCTGGAACGATATGACGAAATCCCGCCCCAGCAGGATGCTCACCTGCTCGGTCGAGATGCCGTCC
>JAWOLP010000073.1:0-27757 GCA_033853355.1 Candidatus Micrarchaeia archaeon
CTCTTTTATAAATTCGCCAAACAAAGGATTAAGGTCAAGAAACCGCTTGCGAAGCTCAGCGAATTCAGCAAGATGAAGGGTGTGGTCGAGAATGGACATAGCCCTATATGAGAAGCCATTGAAGATCCAGTTGGTAGGAGTGAACCTTTTCGTGAACGGGAACCAGCATCCCAAGACCGTGCGCACGCTCGGCCAGATGAAGGCCACGATGATGTCGTTCAAGGAGTACGCGGCCAACTTGGACATGTATTTCATGTACCGGAGCGTGTACAAGCATGACGGCATAAGATTCGACATCACGGTCATACCGGCCCTCGACATCGAGGGCGAATGCGCCAAGACCCACGGCCATTACCACCCCAAAAGCGAGGACGGCCTCGAGTATCCGGAGGTGTACCAGGTGCTGAGGGGGAGCGCGGTCTTCATCCTGCAGAAGAAGCACCGCAGCGGGAACGTGGACGCGCTCATCGTGCATGCGAAGGAGGGCGATACGGTCCTGCTGCCGCCCGGCTGGGGCCACGTGTCGATAAACGACGGCGAGACCACGCTCGTGCTCGCGAACCTGGTCTGCGACAAATTCGAGTCGCTCTACGACGAGTATGACGAGAACCGGGGGGCCGCGTACTATTTCCTCAAGGGCGGCGAGGTCCAGCAGAACCAGAACTACGTCATCCAGGGGAGCGGCCACATGCAGGCGGCCGAGCTCAACCAGCGCTACGGATTCGCCTCGAAAGACATACTGGCCGAGTTCTTCTCCCACCCGGAGAAGTTCGAGTTCCTCCTGAAGCCGAGGACGATGTTCAAGGATTAGGGCGGATGGGGTATCTCGACTCCCCTGGGCGCCATCGCAAAGCTTTCCAGCGGCCAGGCATCTATCCGGATGACCCCGCCCTGTTCCTTCAGTTCCGTGTCGGCAGAGAGAATCCGCAGGTCGACCTCGCGGCCGAGGTATGTGGTGACGACGATGCCAGCGCTCCCGACGCTCACCCATTTGACCTTGTCGCGGAGCGTTTCACTTTCCCCGCCGGGACCATATACGACTAAGGTGCCCCCGATGAACCTTGCCTTCTTCGAGCGGTCGAGGAGCTCGCGCTTGAGCTCGATGCTGCTCTTCATCACGGGCTCGGCCTCCGGCCCGGGCATACAAGGCGCCTCCCGCTCCGGCCTGTGCCGGCGATGGGGCTCTCTATTCCTGGAGCTGTGATACATGTTATAAAACATGTTTATTTGGGTTTTTAAATCTTCACGACGGCCACTTTCTGGGCCTTGCCCTGTGCGATGCGGTCGCTTCCGCCACCCGAGCCCCCCAGCTCGGCCAGTGCCTTCGACAGCAGGGCTTTGGCGCTCTGGCCGGATCCCTCTCCCGCCGCGGCGATGACGTTGCCTTCCTTGTTGATGAGCAACGCTGCGGCATTGCTCTCCGCGATCTTGGTCCCCAGCTTGCGGAGCGAGGGCTCGTCGAGGTCGAGCACCTTCATGACCGGCGCGCCACGGTAGCCGTCGATTATCTCCTTGGCCTCCTCCTTCACGAGAAGCTCGCCCAGGGCCTCTATCTTCTTGCGCTGGGCCTTCCATTCGCCGAAGAAGCGCTCCACGCTGCGCACGAGCTCGCCGTCCGAGACGCTCATGACGCCCGACGCTTCGTGGATGAGGCGCTCGCGCTCCTGGACATAGCCTATCGCGACATGGCCGCACTTGTATATTATGCGCTCCACGCCGTCCTGGATGCTCTCCCTCTTGACGATCTTGAAGCACCCCAGCTCGCCGGTGTGGCTGTGCATCCCGTGCGTCCCTCCGCACGCCTCCGAGTCGACTTCGCCCAGGGAAACGATGCGCAGCTCCTTGCCCGGCACCGCTCCTCCCTGGTATATCGTGAAGCCGAACCTGCTCTCGGCGACGTTCCGGGGGAGGATGTGCGTGACGACGGGGAGGTCGGCCATGATGTAGCCGTTCACGGTCTGCTCTATCCGCTCGAGCTCCTCGTTGGTTATCTTGCGGTAGTGCGTGACGTCCAGGTGCGCCTTCTCCTCGTCCTTGTGCGAGCCGCCCTGCCAGATGTGCCTCCCCAGCACCTCGCGGCAGGCTGCGTTGAGGAGGTGGGCGCCGGTGTGGTGGCGGGCGATGGTCTTGCGGCGCTCCATGTCGACGACCCCTTCCACTTCCATGCCGGGAGAGAAGTGCGACGCGTCCTTCACCTCGTGGAGCACTATGCCAGCCTGCTTCGTGACGTTCAGGACTTCGATGTCCTTGAGCGTGCCTGTGTCCGACACCTGGCCTCCGCCATCGGGGTAGAACGCCGAGCGGTCCAGGACTATGTGCTTGCGGTGGACTATTGCCAGGACTTTCGCCCTGAAGCTCTCCTCCTTGCCGTAATAGAGTATCTCTGTCTTGGGGAGCTCCGCGATGTCCGTGAAGAGGACCTTGTTCGCCGGTCCCTTGTCCTCGGATGCCGCTTCGCCCTCCTCCCCGCGCACCAGGGCGTAGAAATTGCCCGGCATCTCGACCTCGACGTCGTTCTCCGCGGCGACCTCGGCCACCGCCTCGGGGGGAATGCCGTGGCTCTTGTAGAGCGTGAACAGCTCCTCCTTGCCTATCTTCCCGGCGCCGACGCGGTCCTTGCTCGATATGCGCTGGTCGTTGGCCCGTCCTGCCTTCGCCCGCTTGACTATGTTGAGGACCATGCCGGTGGCCTTCTCCTTGGTGGCCCTGTAGCGCTTCTGCTCCTCCTCTATGACGGCGAGCGTCGTGTCCACCCCGTCCTGGAGGTGCGGGAACATGTACTCGAGGAAGTCGGCGTGCCCCTGCATTATCTTGCGGTAGTCGAGCGAGTAGCCGAAACGCTGCTCGAAGCCGAAGACGCGGCGGAGGACCATCCGCAGGTTGTAGCCGCCGCCCGAGTTGCTGGGGAGCATGCCGTCCGTTACCGTGAAGAGCAGGGTGCAGAGGTGGTCGGCCGAGGCGTAGAGCGCCTGGAGCGGCTCGAGGGTGTCGAAGAGCTCCTTCTTCGTGACCCCGAGCACCTGGGCTATCCGCTCCTTCTCCTTCTCGAGGTCAGGCACCTCGTCCTCGTTGAGGCTGCCGGATATCTTGGCGAAGCGCACGAACAGGTCGCGGTCTATCGAGACCCCGGCCTCGCGCTTCATCTCCTCTATCACCGGCCCGAAGACGGTCTCGTAGCTCGTCGGCTCCCCCGAGGTTATCCAGGCGAGCCTGCTGAGGCCGGCGCCCATGTCGATGACCTTGGTGTTGAGCTCCTTGGAGCCCTGCGGCGTCACCTCGTACTGCATGAACACGCAGTTGCCGAGCTCGAGGCCGCGGCAGAAATACTCTATGCAGGGGCCGAAGTTGCCGCCCCCGGCCCAGACGTCCTCCTGGAATATTATCTCATCCTCCGGGATGCCGAGCGCCGAGAGGTAGTTCAGGTCGTGGGTGAGCGCCTCCTCCTTCCAGTAGAAGTTGCCGGTCTTGGCGGTGTTGAAGGCGTGCTGGCCTATCATGACGAAGTTCGTGTAGTGCCTGCCGCTCACGCCGACGTTGCTGATGTCGCTGAAGCGGATGCAGGGCTGCGGGACGATGAGCGGGTTGTGCGGCGGCTCGAGCTCGCCGTTGACTACGTAGGGCTGGAAATCGTTGATCGAGGCGATCGTGAAATAGAGGTCGTCCCTCCACCTGGCGACCGTCGGGTACGGCTTGACGTAGCCATGGCCGTGGGTGGTGAAGTATTTCTCGATTGTCTTCCAGGTGTCGATGTAGCCGAGCTTCTTCTTGACGGGCGTGCTGCCGATGAACTGGTAGCCGATGCACGAGGGGTCGCCGCACAGCTCGCGCTGCTCCTTGGCCCAGAACATCCTCCCGCATTTGCGGCACTGCTGGCGCTTGAAGCCGCGGTGGATCAGCACGTTCAGCTTGTAGTGCTTCTCCCATTCTGAAGCGAACTGCCTTCTGAGAGCGTTCTTGTCGACATCCATGGAAAAACCCGCAAGCGACTAATCTCTGGAACACTTTTAACTTCTTTCGGGCTAATCAACCCATGCGCCTATTCGACCTGATGCTCATCTTCATCCCCATCACGATCGCCCTAGACCTGCTCGGCGCCGGCAGCACCGTCCTATTCGTCTCGTCCCTGCTCGCGATACTCCCCCTGGCGGCAAAGATGGGCGAGGCGACCGAGGAGCTGGCCAAGATATTCGGCGGCCACATCGGCGGGCTCCTCAACGCGACATTCGGTAACGCGGCCGAGCTGATAATCGCCCTCCTGGCCGTCAACCGCGGCCTCATCGACCTGGTGAAGGCGTCGCTCGCCGGCAGCATAATAGGCAACCTCCTCTTCGTCTTCGGCCTCAGCGTGTTCATAGGCGGCATGAAGTTCAAGGAGCAGAAGTTCTCCTCCAACCTCTCGGCGATGAACTCCACCATGCTGCTCATCGCCTTCATGAGCATCATGATACCGAGCCTATTCCATTTCGTGCCGACCGAGCACCGGGGCGACGACGAGAACCTGCTGAGCCTCGCCGTCTCGGTCCTGCTCATCGTCCTCTACATCCTCAGCATGGTGTTCTCTCTCAAGACCCACGAGTACCTCTTCAGGGCCAAGGAGGCGCACGAGGAGAAGCCCAAATGGAGCAGGGACAAGTCGATCGCGATACTGGCGGTATCCACGGTCGTTCTGGGCTTCATAAGCGAGATCTTCGTCGGCCAGATAGAGAGCGTGGCGGCCAGCTTCGGCCTCACCGAGCTGTTCATCGGCGCCATCATCGTGGCCGTCGTGGGCAACGCGGCAGAGCACATAGCCTCGGTGTTCTTCGCGCTCAAGAACGACCTCGAGCTGAGCATGAACGTCACCGTGGGCTCGTCGCTGCAGATAGCGCTATTCGTGGCGCCCCTGACCGTCCTGGCCGGCTCCCTCATGGGGAAAGGCATGAACCTCGTCTTCACCCCCTTCGAGGTGATCGCGGTGTTCGCGAGCGTCCTGATAGTGAACGAGATATCCACGGACGCGAGGTGCAACTGGTTCGAGGGGGCGCAGCTCGTGATAATGTACCTAGTGATAGCGGTCCTGTTCTATTTCGTGCGGTAGTCGCTTCCTCGCCACTAGGATGGCGTCCAGCTTCCTTCTCCCGGAAACCCGCACATCACGGAACCCGATCCTCTCCAGCTCGCGGACGGTCTCGCGCTCGCGCATGATCCGCCCCGGCTTCTCGTCGTCCAGGTAGTGCTTCCTCCATGCGCGCTCCAAATCCGGCCGCCCGGCGGCCGAGAGCCTCTTGAGTTGCCGCAGCTGCCACTCCAGGGACTTCCTGTGGCGCGCCGGGTCGGGCTCGGCGAACTTGTCCGCGTTCACGAAGATGCCGCCGCCCCTCAGGACCCGGAACACCTCCCTGTGAACGAGCGTCCGGTAGCGCTTCGGGACGTTGTGGAGCATGAAGGCGGACGCCACCGCGTCGAAGGAGCCCGGCGGCCGCTTCCGGAGGAATGCGAGGGCGTCCGAGCGCACGAGCAGGACCCGGCCGGAGGAGATCGCCGCTCTGAGGCTCTCGCGCGCTTCCCTGAGCATCAGGGGCTCGTTGTCGACCGCAGTCACCCTCGCCTTCCGGGCCGCACGCAGCATCGCCTTGGTCGTCTGGCCCTGCCCGCAGCCGAGGTCCAGCACCTCCAGGGGCCTCCCGCGCGGGGACGGACGGAGCTTTCTCCCCACCTCGGACTGCATGCGCTCGTAATAGGGCCTGGCGAGCAGGAAGAGCCGGTATTCCGAGCCGGCTTTCCCGGAGAAGCGCCGTCCGCCGGACCTTGCCTCGCGCATCGGATCACTCCGGCCGGAGGGTGAGCAGGAACTCCTGCTTCATCGAGTCGGCTTTCGACTGGTCCAGGGCCAGGATGCGGGCCCGGATCAGGACCGAGCGCTCGGGGATGTAGACGTCTATCGCGTAACCGGTGAAGAGGCTGCCGAGGGAGCCGAAATGCGTCCTGATGGGCGCCTCGGCCGCCCCCGCGTCGCGGGAGATGGAATAGACGGTCGCGTTCCCCGCGTAATCCGCCTTGTCGAGCACGCCGGCGCTGTCGTCCGTCCGGTCCTGCTCCAGGAAGTCGGAGGCGGCCTTGGAGGCGTCCAGCTTGAACTCGGCGTCCCTGTTCTGGCCGTACGTGTTGATCGTGTCGACATAGGAGACGATCATGATCTCGAACGTCTGGTTGCCGGCCCCGTGTATGGCGGTGAACGTGCCGTCATATCCGTTCATGGTCCCCTGGTAGGTCATGACCGAGGGGAAAGCGAAGCTGAAGCCGGTGGCGTTGTACCGGATGAATTCCGGCGGGGTCTGGTTGGCTGCGGAGCCGTTCGCCGTCTGGTTCGCGGCTGAGCCGTTGGCTGTCTGGTTGACGGACTGGTTCTGGACGGCCGTGGTGTTGTTTTCCGCCCCGCGCTGGAAATTGACGCATCCCAGCAGGAGGAGGGCCATGACCATGAGCGCCGCGGCCTTCATCTTTCCATCTCCCTGCGCGATGCCGCTATGAACGTCTCGGCAACGGATATCGCCTCGCTCACGAGCTCCTGGTCGCTCAAGACCTTCCTGCCCAGGGCCCGGAGTATCGCGTTGTACAGCCCCCCGCCGCCCAGATACGTCATCTCCACCTTCTCCCATCCCTTTATGGGGAAGGCCGGGCCGTACCTCTTCGAGAGGTAGACCACGGTCTTGTCGAAATCGTCGGTTATGTAGCCGTCCCTGAACATGACGGCTGATGAGGCGAGGCGTATCGCGTCCTTCGCCTGCGAGAGTGCGAGGTTGTAGTCCCCCAGGTCGAAGGCGTCCTTGGCCTCCAGGAGGACGGATTCAGCCAGATCGGCCGCGTATGAGGCGCTGGACGGATCCGGCACCTTGCCGGGCTCCCTGGCATATTGACCCATGGGGGGTTTTCTTCAATAAACGATTTAAAACCCCCTATGCAATTTGCATCCATGCAACTCCACGAGACGATTTTCGAGCTAGCCCTAAAAAGGTCATTCTTCTTCCCTAGCAACGAGCCTTATGGCGGGACCGGCGGCTTCTACGAATACGGCCCGGTCGGGGTGCTGGTGAAGCACAAGATCGAGAACCTCTGGAGGGAGATGTTCATCAAGGCCGAGGGATACCACGAGGTCGAGACCAGCATAATCACCCCCGAGGCGGTCCTGGTGGCGTCCGGGCACGTGTCCAGCTTCGCCGACCCGGTGGTGGAGTGCGTCAAGTGCAAGACCAGGGTGCGCGCCGACACCATGGTCGAGGAGAAGCACTTCAAATTCCACGGAGAGAAGTGGGACGGCAAGCTCGAGACGCTCGACCGCCTGATAAGCGAGAAGGCGATCAAGTGCCCCAAATGCGGCGGCGAGTTCGGCAAGGCCTACATGTTCAACCTCATGTTCCAGACGGGCATAGGGGGCGAGAGGGCGACCGCGTATTCGCGGCCCGAGACGGCGCAGGGCATATTCACCTCGTTCCCCAGGATATTTCGGAACCATGGGACCAAGCTGCCGATGGCCGTCGGCCAGGTCGGGCGCTCCTTCAGGAACGAGATCTCCCCGCGCAAGGGCCTCGTGCGGATGAGGGAGTTCACCCAGATGGAGCTGGAGTATTTCTTCAGCCCCTCGTCCCCGGACTTCGAGGGCTTCGACGCCGTCGCCGGCTCGAAGATGGCCATGCTCGTGAAGGGCCAGCGCAGGGAGATGGCGGCCCAAGCGGTCGTCGAGGAGAAGCTCGCGGCGAACCGGATCATGGCGTACTTCCTCGCCAGGCAGTGGGAGTTCTACAGGAGGATCGGCATAGACGAGAAGAGGATGCACCTCCGCGTGCTCGAGGCCGGCGAGATACCGCACTACTCCAAGGGGAACATCGACATGGAGGTCGAGACGTCCTACGGCACGATCGAGACGATCGGGAACGCCTACCGGACCGATTTCGACCTCTCCCAGCACTCCAAGCACAGCGGAAGCGACTTCAGCGTGTTCGTGGAGAGCGAGAAGAAGAAGGTGATGCCGCACGTCTTCGAGATGTCGATGGGCGTGGACAGGCTCTTCTACTGCATACTCGAGCACTGCTACCGCGCGGCGGACAAACCCGAAGGAAACGAAAGCGCGAACCCGGCGAACAAACAAAATACGGGCGAGCGGGCGAACGAGAGCGTGGGTGTCGGCGGCGTAGCGGGCGGCGATTCCGTGCGAGCCCAAGGCGAGAAAGCGGTTGGCGCGGCGAGCGGAAGGGGGCGAGTTGTCGGTGCCGGCGAGCCCGAAGGAAAGAACGCTGTTGGCGCAGCGAGCGGAAGCGAGCGAGCGAACAGCAAGGAATGGGAGTGGTTCGATTTCCCGCCCGTGATAGCGCCTTACCACGTGGCGATATTCCCCCTGATGTGCAGGGACGGGCTGGACGCGAAAGCGCTCGAGGTCGCGGCCCTCCTGAGGAAGGCCGGCATGGACGTCACGTACAGGGACAGCGGAAGCATAGGCAGGAGATACGCCAGGGCCGATGAGATCGGCGTGCCGTACGCCCTCACGATAGACTACGAGACCCTGGAGAACGGCACGGTCACGATAAGGTACCGGAACGATGGCAAGCAGGAAAGGATTAAAATCGCTGACTGCGTCGCCATCATCGGAAAGAACATCTCTGAAGCGAGGGTGACGTTATGAGGATACTTATCGCATCTGCATTGTTGTTCGTGGTGATTTTCGGATGCCTCGGCGGAGGGCAGCAGCCCCCTGCCAACCAGACGAACCAGACGAACGCGACCCCGCCGGTGCAGATAATAATCGGCAACCAGACCAACCAGACCACGGTCAAGAACATCACCCAGGAGGAGAACGTCACCCCTCCGGCCCCGCCGCCGCCGGAAATCTCGTACACCAACGAGCCGGATAAAGAGATCGGCATATACTTCATAGACGTCGGCGCCCCAGGCGAGCAGGGCGACGCCATAGTCATACGGAAGGGAGACTTCACGATGCTCGTCGATGCCGGCGCGGCCGACATGGGCGATCGGGTCACCAACTTCCTCAAGGACCACCAGGTCAGCCAGATACAGGTGCTCGTGTCCACCAATGCCGATCCGAGGCACTACGGGGGGATAAGCACCGTCGCCCAGAACATCCCGATACAGCAGCTCTGGTGGAGCGGCCTCACGGAGAACGACCAGGACTACGCGTCCCTCATGCAGAGCGTCGGCAACCAGACGAGGAAGGTCCGCGTCATCGGGGACGGCTTCAACATAGTGCTCGACGGGATCAACATCACGGCGCTCAACCCCAAGGGAGCCGGGGTCAACGACGTCAACAACGACGCGGTGGTCCTGCGGCTCGCGGACCGCAACTTCTCGGCGCTGCTCACCTCCGGCATCCAGACGGGGACCCAGGGCAACCTGGCGAACAACAACGCCTCCCTCATACACACGCAGGTGATGCAGGCGCCGTACTACGGCGTCGGGGCCGGCACGAGCAACATCGGGCTGTTCCTGATCACCGCAAAGCCGGAGACGATCGTCATAAGCGGCAGCAGCGACGACTCGGCCGCCAACGGCGGATCCAGGGAGCCTTTCAAGAGGCTGATGGACCAGTACGGCATAGCCTGGTACGAGAACTACGTGAACGGCACGATAAGGGTGAGCTCGGACGGCCAGAACTACACAGTCATGCCCCTGGGGAGCGGCCAATAGCCATTATTTAAATTGGTTTCTTTCTTCAATCTATAATCTCGTTATGCGGGCCCATAGCTCAGCTTGGTAGAGCGACGGACTCTTAACTTCGGAAAAGGATAGCCAACAAGTTTTGGGCCGCCTTTTCCTAAAAGGCGGAGATCCGTGTGTCGAGGGTTCAAATCCCTCTGGGCCCGTTTTTGTCAACCGCGCTGTCGCGATCGACGATTCGATCGCGAGCATGCTCGTGAACGTATCGACGTTCGCGACATCGCTATCGCTCGCGGTTGACTCCCCCTTTTCTACGCTTTCCTCCGGCCTGACTCAGTCCATTTGCCCACAAGAGGGCAAATCAGCAAACCAAAACAAAACTTTTATATTTTTGATACGACCATGTAGGTAAATGGAAAAGGCTTACCAGCTGTTCTTCAAGGCACTGTCAAACAAGCCCAGGGCGAAGATAGTGAACCTTCTCCGGAAGGGGCCCAGGAACGTCAAGGAGATATGCAGCGAGCTCGAGTTCGAGCAGAGCATGGTATCGCACAGCTTGAGGTATCTCGAGAGCTGCGGCTTCGTGAGCGGCAGGCGGATCGGCAAGAGCGTGGTCTACGAGCTCGACAGGGAGCATGTCCTCCCGATCCTCGAGGGCATAGACAGGCACTTCCTCACCTACAAGAAATGGGTCTCCGAGGGCTCGACGATGTGGGGCGGAAGGAAGGTGAGGGGCACCCGCGAAGGCAGGAAACGCTGGACCGGCTAGCTCAGGGAAGCGGCACGAAACGCGCCCTGCGTCCCGACACCTCGTAGCCGCCTTTCGAGAAGGAATTTATCACCTTAGCGTAAGCCTTGTGCTCGACCGCGAGGATCCGCTCTGCGACCTCCGAAGCGCTCGCGCAGTCCCCGATGTCGACAGCTTCCTGGTAGAGGATCGGGCCGCCGTCGAGCGACTCGTCCACGAGGTGGATCGTCACGCCGGAGACCTTGGCCCCGTAGTCGAAGGCCTGCTTCTGCGCGTCCACCCCCGGGAACGAGGGGAGCAGGGCCGGATGTATGTTGAGGATGCGGCCCCGGTAAGCCTCGAAGAGGGGCTTGCCGCGGAGGATGAGCATGTAGCCGGCCAGCACGACCAGCCGGACGCGGTGGCCGTCCAGCACGGCCTTTATGCGGGAGTCCATCTCCTCGCGGCTCTTGAAGCCCTTGCGCTCGACCACTTCCACCGGGATCGAGCGCTCCCGGGCTATCGCTATGGCCGGGGCCTGCGGGTTGTTCGTGACCAGCACCTCCACCCGCGCGTCGCACCTCCCCGCGTCTATCTCTTCGAGGATGGCACGGAAGTTGCTCCCCCTGCCTGAGGCGAGCACGGCTATCGGGACCGTTGGCATGAGTAGCTTTCCCTCCGCTGCAATAAAAAGCCTAGCGTGCGGGGGGCTTGTAGTTCGAGGGGTTGTACATCGCCTTCTCCACGAGAGGCATCTGCTCCGCGGCTATGAAATCGGTGGACTGGACCGCGCGTATCGCCCCGGTGTCCACCACCTGGTCGTGCGGCCAGCCGCTCACGGAGACGAACATCTCGTCCAGCGTCAGGCGGGCCCAGCCGGATAGGTAGGAGGAGTCCTCGAGTAGGACGCCGAAGCCCCTGCGGGCTATGTCCTCCCTCAGCCCGGGCATCTTGAGCCCGAAGTCGAATTCCCGGTGGAGGAGCTGCTGGAACGCGTCGTCGGCCTTGCCATGGACCGCCTCCAGCAGATAGCCCATGATCTCCTTCATCCATTTGGGGAGGGTCGTGGCGCCGACGGCCTGGCTCTCGACGAGGTGCGCCACCTCGTGGGCCAGTATCGAATCCAGCTGGGCGTTGAGGGCCGAGAGCAGGAACCCGCTGCAGCTCTCCGATGAGGCGGCGAGCGCGCTCAGCCGCCCTATGCAGGAGCGCATGCTGATGAGGTTGATGGCGGTGAGGAGGATCGGCTCCTCGGGCCCGGCGGATTTGCCGTCGAGGAACGACCGGAGGGTCTCGCGATCGGCGCGGAGGAGGCTCCGCTCGAACCGCTCGTCCTCGCCCGCGTCCGGGTCGAGGAGCCAGAGGTCCATGACCTCCATGAGCCTGGCGCTGGCGCCGGAGACGAAGATGGCGAGGTGCCTCCTGCCGTCAGGCTCCTGCGTGAGCCTGCCGCAGAACAGCGCCGTGCTGCTGTTGGATTCGCCCAGGACGAAATAGGCGGGCATGTCCCCGATGAGCCTGCTCTGCAGGATTATGCCCGCGGTCGCGGGCCGGGCGAACTCCGCGTAGACGCCGTGCGAGACGAGGGCGCCCTGTATCTCGGAGAGCAGCTGGAGCCGGGCCCCGTGGCCTGAGCCGTTGAGCGAGGCCGCCTGGCGTTTCCGGTCGATCGCGGAGAGGATGCCCTCCCGCATGCCCTCCGGCGACCCGCGCAGGCTGTGGAGGAAGCGGGTCTGCCCGTCCGGCCTGGAGAACGCCCTCGCGACATCGAGCGCCCTGCGCCGCCTCTCGTCCAGCAGGCCGTTTAGCCTGCTGAACCTGAACCCCTTGCGCCTTAGCATGGGTCTGCAGTATTCTCTCAACTCATTCGGAGCGATGGACACGGTGTGATATGGGGGCGGAAAAGATTAAAATAGTGGGATAGAATCGACTAAGATGGGGGTTTGCCCTTCATCCCGCTTATCCCTGACACGAAATCGCGGAGGATCCGCTCGAACGGCTCGGGACGGGGGCATCCTCCCGGGGCGGGCGGCCTCGATCCCCGCTTCTCCTCCAGGCGCGCAAGCCTTCCGGCGATGTCCTCTTCCAGCGGCGCGAAAGCGGGCGGCGGGGAGGCATCGGCCGCTCTGCCCGTCTTGGTACGCAGTCTCCGCATGGTATCTTCCGGCAGGTCGCCGGATTCATCTTCAGAAGGAGATTAATAAGGATTGGCACCCCCTCATGCCTTCTTCCATCTCACGCCGCCGGGCTTGTCCTCGAGCACTATGCCAGCTTCCCCGAGCCTGGCGCGTATCCCGTCTGAGCGCTTGTAGTCCTTCTTCGCGCGGGCCTCCTCGCGGGCCTTGATGAGCAGCTCGAGCGCCTCTTCCGCCGTGGCCGCCCCCTCCTTGCCGATCGATGCGAGGATGGAGTTCAACGAGGCGAGCTTGTCGGCGATGCCGGTCTCCTTCTCCTCCAGGCCGAGTATCCAGAGCATGTCGCCCAGAGCATCCCTGACCTTCCCCACCTGAGTGTGGTCGATGCGCCCGCCGAGGTGGGAATTCGTCAGCCTCAGCAGGCCGAAGACCGCGGCTATGGCCTCAGGGGTGCGGAGGTCGTCCTCGAGATCCGAGTAGAACTGGGATATGAGCTCGTCGCTCCTCTTGCGGAACTCGTGGTCGGCGTGGGTGTCCCTGGCGCTGAGGTCTATCTCCTTTATCAGCCCCAGGGAGTTGAATATCCTCTCGACGCTCTCCGAAGCGGCCTCGATCGCGTCCTGGTCGTAGTCCAGCGGGCTGCGGTAGTGGGCCTGGAGATAGAAGAGGCGCAGGGCGTTGGGGCTGCATGAGGAGAGGGCCTGCCTCAGGGTGACGAAGTTCCCGAGCGACTTGCTCATCTTCTCCCCGCCGACCGTGAGGAAGCCGGTGTGGAGCCAGTACCTGCAGAACTCCCCGCCGCCGGCGCTCTCGCTCTGGGCGATCTCGTTCTCATGGTGCGGGAATATAAGGTCCCTGGCGCCGCCGTGGATGTCGAGCGTCCTCTTCGCGTAGGTCCTGGCCATGGCCGAGCACTCGATGTGCCAGCCGGGCCTCCCGCGGCCCCAGGGGCTGTCGAACTCGATCAGCTCGCCGCTCGTCTTCTTCCAGAGGGCGAAATCGGCCGGGTCCCTCTTCGACTCGTCCACCTCGATCCTGGCTCCGGCGCGGATCTGCTCGAGGTCCTGGCCCGAGAGGGCGCCGTACTTCTTGAATGACGGTATGCTGAAATACACACCGCTTCCGGTCTCGTAGGCCGCCCCGCGGGCGAGGAGCTCCTGGATGAGGGAGATTATCTGGCCGATGTGCGAGGTCACCTTGGGGTATATGTCGGCCGGCATGATGTCCAGGGCGGCGAAGAGCTCCAGCGCCTCGGAATGGTTCTCCTCGGTGAGCTTTTTGGGGTCGGCCCCGGTCTCGCGGCACCGCTTGATTATCTTGTCGTCCACGTCCGTGATGTTCTGTATGTGATAGACCTTCATCCCCTTCTTGATGAGGTAGCGCTTGAGGACGTCGAACGAGACGTAGGTGCGCGCGTGGCCTATGTGCGCGCTGTCGTACGGGGTGAGCCCGCAGACGTACATCATGACTTCCTTGTCCAGGAGCGGCTCGAACTCCTCGAGCCGCTTCGTCAACGAGTTGAAGAATCTCATCCAGCCGCTCTCCCTCCTGACCAATAATGCTGCCATTGAATAAAAAGCTAACCGAGGCAGGCGCTGGACCGCCAGGTGGGGGCCCAAAGGGGCGACCATAAAATATTTATAAATATGCCTTGTGATACCCAGACAAGGCCCCTCTCGGTTGCGAAGGGGATCCGCATGTTAAAACGGAGGTAGAAAAAATGGCAGGAGAGAAAGTTGAAGCTAAGCCCGCAGCGGCGCCGGCGCCTGCGCCGAAGCCTGCTGCGGCACCATCAGGAGGGGCCCCGGCCGGCGGCAGCGTTAGCGGCGACAGCAAGCTTTGGGCAGCGCTTTGTTACGTGTTCCCGGTCATAGTGGGCATAATCGTGCTGGTGACCGACAAGAAGAACGACAAGTACGTCCTCTTCCACGCGTACCAGTCCCTCGCGGCTGGCATCGCCCTGTGGGTGCTGGGGATGGTAATCACGGTGGTCACCTTCGGTATCGGCGGCCTGTGCTTCCCGATACTGTGGCTTGTGTTCCTGTACTTCGCTTGGAAAGCCTACCAGGGAGAGAAGTTCATGCTCCCGGTCGTCGGCGACTTCGCGGAGAAGCAGATGGCCAAGTGAGTTCTTTTCTTTTTTTTATCCCTATTTTCATTTACGCTGATGGTATGCCATGAACGAGGAAAGCAGGATATACGCGGCCCTCTCATACCTCTGTTTCGTCCTCAGCGGCATCGCCGTCTATATAATCCGCGACAAGGACCCGTACGACCGGTTCCATGCCATGCAGAGCATGCTGCTGACCGTCGTCCTGTTCGTGCTGTCCTTCGTGATAGGGGCGCTCCAGGTCCTCTTCGCCTTCATCCCCGTCGCCGGCAGGATACTCTCGCTCCTCCTCTCGCTGGCCGCCCTGTTCATCTCGCTCGCGGTCGTCGCGATCTGGCTGGCGCTGATGTACAAGGCGTACGTAGGCGAGAGGTACAAGCTGCCCCGCATCGGCGAGCTGGCCGAGAAGATGGCCGGAAGCTGAGCCAAGCCGGACTCCGGCCCTTATTGGTGAGGTTTTAAAGATTATCGGCGATAATGGAGCGGTGATATTTAATGGCAATTGACTTGAAGAAGTCATTGAATGTCGCGACGATCCCGATCGCGATACTCGTGGTGATCGGGATAGTGACGCACGTCATCGCGCTGATCCCGTTCCTGAATTTCCTGCTCTGCCTGATAGGCATCCCGCTGGCTATCATCAGCTGGGCCGTTAACGCCTGGGCCGGATACAAGGCGGTCAAGGAAGCCCAGATGGACCTCACCGGCGGCGCCGTGGTCGGCGCCCTCACCGGCGGCATAGCAGGGCTGATCAACTCGATCATAAGCCTCGTCCTCATCGTCGCCGGCGTCGGAGTGGGCGCTGCTGCGGGCGGAGGGGTCGGCCTCGGCGAAGCCGTCGGCTTCATAGCGGGCGTGATCGCGATCCCCATCGCCCTGATAATAGGCGCGATAATCGGCGCCATACTCGGAGCGATCGGCGCTTACATCGCCGGCATGAAGAAGTGAGTTTTTTTTATTTTCCTTTATCCTTATTTTTATAATTCGGGGTGGATAGCATCGGGCAGGCGGAACGAACTTCGGGGGATTCCAGGATCTTCGGCGCCATCCCCTACGTCCTGGGCATCCTCATCGCGATAGTCATCTACTTCGTCAAGAAGGAGGACCCGCACGTGAGGTTCCATGCCATGCAGGCCATCCTGCTCGATCTGGCGGTGATGGTTGCTTCCTTCGCCCTTTTCGGAGTGCTCATAGTCGCCGCGCTGGCGCTCGGCATCGCGGGGAGGGGCGTCGGGTTCTTCGCCGGCTTCTGGCTCATCTGGCTCGGCGTGATGGGATTCGCCGTCCTGGTCTTCATCATGAAGCTCATCTTCGCCTACAAGGCTTACACCGATCCCGGATTCAGGCTCCCGATCATCGGGAAGCAGGCTGAGAGGATGGCTGCTTAGAGGAAGTCTGACAGCCCCATCTGCTTTATCTTGTCGTCCTCGAAGATGCTCTTTATCTCCCGCTCGACCAGCTCGAGCCTCTGCTTGAGGTAGAGGGGCAGGTCGTAGCGGTTGCAGATGTCGCGGGAGATCTGGAGGTATTTCTCGATGCCCCCCTTGTTTATTGTGAGGAGCAGGTTCCCGCCGCAGCGGGAGCACTTGCCGGCCAGCGGGACGCGCCTGAAGATGGTGTTGCAGTTGACGCAGCGGAAGGTCTGCCTGGAGAACGAGCGCAGGTTGCCGTAGAGGTCGGGGATGAAGTGGCTCAGGATCAGCCTCTCCGCGGCGTCGCGCTTGTCGACCGGCCTGAGGCGCTCCTGCAGCCTGAACTGTATGTCGATCTTGTCCGGGATGGACTGCAGCTCTACGTACGCCGTGCGGTTGTTGGCGACGTCGAGCGTGCCCAGGGGATGCGTGATGGGGAGCTCGTACTGCTCCTCGGTCCCCAGGACGTCCTTCACCGTCTTGAGCTTCACCTCGCCCGGCGGGGCGTTGCGCTCGGCCGCCTCATAGAACTCGAGCGGATAACGCGAGACGAACTCCATGTTGTGCGACTCGTCGTCGACCTCCTTGGGGTTTATCTCTATCGAGAGGACCAGCGGGGCGTCCATCGTCCCGCCGCGCTTCTCGTCGAGGAACTTCCTCGAGAAGTTGAGGAGGGCGTCCATCAGCAGCATGACGCAGTCCTCGTCGCCGTCGCAGTTCCGTCTCTTGGCGGTGTGGTAGTAGGGATGGCCGTAGCCGACGTTGGCCTTGGTGAAGCCGACGATGCGGCAGAGGACGCCGGCGCTCGTGTGGGGCGAGAGCCCCACGCAGAGGTGGCCTATGAGGTCCTCCCTGGACCGTATGCCGTAGAACGGCCGGACGCCGTAGAGGTTCACGAGCATGTCGTCGATGAACGCCGCCACGCGCGTGAGGTATTCGACGCCGTTTTCCGCGAGGATGATGTCCTGGTGGCGCAGGGCGAGCAGCTGGTCCGGGCTCTCCAGGGGCTTGCCCAGGTAATCCGTCTCGTATCCCAGGCCCTTAGCCTTCTCGAGCGGGAGGCCGACCTCCCTGGGGGTGAAATGGGTGAGGACGATGTCCGTGGCATCGAACCTGCAGGTGCCGTCCCTGAACACGTAGACGTCGTGCTTGGCGCGCAGGAGGCCTTTCTCGAGGCGCTCCGGTATCCTCATCGGGTTCGACAGGCCCTTCACGCCCTTGAGGTCCTCGGCCCCGGCGCCGGTCCTGACCGAGTCCATCAGCTCTGCAAGGTCCACCGGCCTCCGGTCGTAGTTGAGCGTCTTCATGTCGCAGTGGACTTCGGTCTCCACGCTGCGCCCGCATTTCTGGCAGATGCGCTCCTCCACGGCCTTCTCGCCGCACACCTCGCAGCGGCGGTAGAAGCCGAGCCGGTTGCACTTGGGGCACCGCATGCGGACGAGCTCCAGGTTGATCGTCTTCTCGCCTTCCCTGGCCTTGAGCGCCCGGTAGGTCTTGGTGATCGAGCGGTTCTTGAACGAGCCGGTCGGGAATAGGACGTGCGGGCTGCCATCCATCTTCCTCTCCTTGGCCTTCTCAGGCCTCCCCATCCTGCCGCCGATGTAGGTGGGCGCCTTGGATTTGATCCGGATCCCGGAGAGTTGGTTGACAAGCTCCAAGGGCGTCTTGGTCGGACCGGGCCCGTTGGCTACCGCAAACCCCTGGGGAGAGGGCAGCTCCTTCTCTGGGTTCGACACGAACATCCCCAGCGAAGAGAGGAGCGCGAAGCCGTCGTCGCCATCGATCACCACCTTTCCGTCGATGACCCGGTGCTCCACCAGAAGCTCTTCGAGCGCCCGTTTCCCTTTCTTGTTTTGGGTATCGTCCTCGACGAATGGGATTGAAACCGATTTCATCCGGTCCCCGTCCTTCTCGATCACGGCCCCTTGGAGCCACTTCGCAAGATCCATCAATTGCTCGGTCGTGATGTCGCTCCAGTTGTAGGTCAGCCTCGGGTGGAGGGGGACGCCATGGAGCCTGGAGAACTCGAAGAGGGACCGCGCGTCCATGGAATCCGCCTGGGGGACCGGCACGCCCTTCGACTCGATCTCCCGCTCCCACCATTCCTCGCAGTAGCCTGATGGGACGAGCGGATGGTTGGACTTGAGGAAATCGCCGTAGGTGCAGAGCATGTCGCCCAGGGAGAGGATCTCGGCGACATCCTCCTTGACCGCGTTCGCCTCCTCTATCGTGCGCACCTTCATGACCCGGCCGCTGCGGAGCTTCACCGCCGGCGGCTCGATGCCCTCGTGCGCCGCTATGACGCAGCCCTTGCCGGGCCGCTCCACCTTCATGTGCGTGCCGTAGGCCAGGAACCGGTCGAGCAGTATCATGGTGGCCGGGTGCACGTTCCTGCCCATGAGGCCGTTGGTCTTGCTCCGGCCGTAGCGGAGCCTGAAGCCGCCCTTGGCCGAAGGATGGCTGAAGACGGGCCTGCCGGCCACGAGCCCCTCCATGTATGTCCAGTCGGGCTTTATCTCGATGCGGTCCTCCTTCTTCTTTATCTTGATTATCTTCTCGAGGAAGTCCCATCCGAGCTTGAGCTTCTTGGTGTACTTGAACAGCTTCGCGGACTTGGCGGCCACTCCCTCGCACATCACCAGGGGCACCCCCCCGCGGACACGGTCGGTCTCGACGCCCGGCACGCCACGGTAGGCCGAGACCTCGATCTCCTCTGTCGGCTCCCCGTCGATGCAGACCGGGCAGTTCCCGCATATCACCCTCATATCGTCTTCGGAAGGGAGGTACTGGAGGTGGACGCATCGCGTCTCGTAGACCGTCACCTCCTCTAGGTAGCGCATGATCTGGGAATCCGTGGCGCGGTAGTCGCCAACGCCGCAGACGCGGCGGGCGATGTCCGCCAGGACGAGGCTGAGTGCTGCGGCGGTGCCGCCCGCGCTCCGTATGGGGCCGGCGTAGTAGACCGCGACGTAATCGGTCCCGTCCGGGTTGGACTTTATCTTCACCTTGGCGATCCCCTCGGTCGGGGCGACCAGCACGCCTTCGGTGAGTATCCCGAGGCCGGTCCGGACGGCCTGCTCGATGCGCGCCTCCTTGTCGCCGCTCAGCAGCTCCCCTCCAGCGATCTTGCGGGCTACCTCGAAGGCGATGTCCTCGCGGGCCATCCCGCTCTTCTCCATCGCGCGGATGAGCTCGGCCACGCCCGGCGGGCCGACGATTCCTTCCACCCGCGCCGCGACGTCCTTGGCGATCTTCACCTCGACCTCGTCGGCGGGGTCGAAGCCGGCCCTCCGGGCTTCGCTGGCGATGTTGTAAGCCCTCTGCAGCTCGCTCTTGAGCATTGAGAAATATCTTTCGCTGCCCATCTCCGGCCCTCTGCATATAATAAAAAGCTAATCAAATTAATTACTTCCTGCCCTTCCGTGCCGATTGGGAGGGGCGTTCATGCCGAGGTAGCTCAGTCGGCTAGAGTGCTCGACTCATATGTGTATGAGTTATGAGGCCCAAAGCGGGCCGATGATAACCACGCACTCGGAAATCGAGAGGTCGGGGATTCGAACGCACCTTTTTGGAAAAAAGGTGCGCCAAAAACTGGCTTGCCAATAGGGTGCCGCACGTTCCCCCCTCGGCATTTTTTCTCAAAAAATGACGGTAGAGGACGGAGTCCTCTTCTCGGCATTTTTTTCTCAAAAAACCCTTGGCCGCAGAAAGATATTTACGCTTTTTCAACGAATCGTCCTCCGCGACCAACAGGTGGTATGATGGATATAAAGCAATGCGAAAGCTGCGGGATGCCCATGCACGGCGCTTCGGATTTCGGCGGAAGGGATGTCAAGAACAGGTACTGCAAGTACTGCACGTACCCCAACGGCACCCTCCGCCCGAGGCACGAGGTGCGCGAGAACATGGTGATGTTCTACATGAAGGCGAAGAGGATGGAGCGCAAGAGCGCAGAGGAGTATGTGGATGAAGTGATGGCCGGCGCGCCGGCCTGGAAATGATGTGGTAATAAATAGTTTTAATGGTAAGTGAGCTACGAGGAGGAAACAACCGTTTATAATGAGTAGAGGAGAAGGGATGAGGGGATGACCATGTCCGACAAGATCGATTTCCCGTCCGCTGATGGCAAGCTGGGTGTGCCTGCCGACATAAAGGAGCTTTCCGAAGCACAGAAGATAAAGAAGGGGATATGCCCCTCGTGCGACGGCTCGCTGGTGTTCCAGGAAGGCTGCAAGGTGTGCTATTCCTGCGGATGGGGCGGCTGCGAGTGAAAAGGACCTACGGTTCTTTTCCAATCTCCCTTTGATTCGGTTCGATTTCTTAATTTGTTGTCTAAGACATCCTATTTGGCATAAGCTGATTGAAGGAGGTAATGCCATGGGCTTGAAGGAAGCTAAACCAGAGATAGTCAAGGCGTATTTCGATTTCAGCAAGGCGGTCGACAAGACGGACAAGCTGACGCAGAAGGAGAAGGAGCTCATATCGGTCGGCGTGGCGCATGCCATCAAATGCAGCTTCTGCATCGAGGACCACACGCGGAAGGCCCGCGTGGCAGGGGCCACGGAGGAGGAGATCGCCGAGGCGATACTCGTGGCGGCCAAGGTCAGCGCCGGAGCCGTCCTCTCCTATGCCCAGCACTACGCGTATAAGAGCGAGGAGCAGAAGTGAGAGGCCTTTAAAGCGTTCTATTCCATTTTATTTCCACGGGCTTGTAGCTCAGTGCGCCTTTACGGGAAAAGGCGCCCCAAAACGCGCTTTCCATGACGTTGAGGGCGTTTCATTCCAAAAGGTGCGCGCAACAGCAGAGCACTCGGTTTGCATCCGAGGGGCCGGGGGTGCGAGTCCCCCCAAGTCCATTTTCCATTTGTTCAGCTTTTGCCAGCATGGGTCAGGCCTCAGGGAAAATGGACGACCGGCAAATCGATGTCAGGAACGTCGTTACGTTCCTGATCATGCTCAAGATCGATTCGTCGATCTTGACACGCTTCGATTTGTGGTGTCGCGAACCACTGTTCGCGAGCATGATCGTGATCGGCCCGCCGATCTCGACATCCGCAGAACGGGCCGCCGTTCTGCCGGATCTTGGAACCCGCAGGTTTCAAGCGGAAGTCCATTTCGTCCGCTAGCGAGCCTCGCGAGGTCGAAAACAGGCCCGTTTCGTCCCTTCGCCGCGAAGCGGGTCATTGCTGCAGCCGGCTCCGCAGCTCTTTCCTTGATCCGACCCAATCCCCGGACTTGCCCATCTCCATAGCCGACTTCATCATATCCCCGGCATCGGGCGGTTCCAGCTCCTCCCTCTGCAACGGGACACCCAGGAATCCGGCCACCTGCTGCGCTTTGAGATGGAGGCTCTGGTCGGACTCGCCCGAGAGCGGAATGACCGCGCCCGCCTGGGTCTCGCCGAACGGTATCCGCTCTTTCCTGCCATCGGCTTTGATGAACGCGAGCGTGTATGAGTAGGTCGGCGCCTTTCCCGAGCCGGAGTTGAGGCTGCGGCCGCCCGGATAACGCCTCATGCTCTCCAGAACGAGCGATTTGACGTCCCTGATATCGAACTCCTTTTTTCGTCCTCCGATGACGGCCATGGCTGACACGGTGCAGGTATTGTTCCCCTTGTCGATCACGGCCTCCGTCCTTTTCAGGTATGCAAGGAACACCAATCCGCCGACAAGGAAAACGGCCCCGAACGGCAAGAGGCAGGCGTCCCTGCCCAGAAAATAGATGATGACCCCTGCACCGGCGACAAGCATCGCGACGCCGAGAATCAGCATGCCGGCATCCATGTCGTTCAATCTCATGACCGATTGGGCCGGCTGCGTTATCCTCATGGGAAGGCATCGGCAGGAAAGAATAAAATGGACACGCCAGAGAGGGGTGGCTGGGCAGGACGACCGCAGCGCCCGCCTCATCTTTATTCCTATCCGTACATCCTATCTCTGCGGTTATGATGAAAAGAGGTATTGTTGATCGATGATTGGAACGTTACGCCTGAACCGCACACGTTGATCGCATGGACCAGAGAGTGAAGGGCATCCTGCACGTCGCGGTGGCGCTCGCCATCGTCGCCGCAGTGCTGTATTTCGGCAGGGACATAGCCGCCCTGCGCCACTACGGATACGCAGGCGCCTTCCTCATCTCCATGCTCGCTTCGGCCACCATACTCTTCCCGGCCCCGGGGTGGGCCGTGGTGGTCGCCATGAGCAGGATGCTGGACCCCTTGACCCTCGGCGTCGTGGCAGGCCTGGGCTCCGCGATCGGCGAGCTGACGGGGTATCTCGCAGGGGAGGGGACCAGGGAGATAATCAACGAGAAGGTGAGCGAGAGCAAGAGGGTGCATGATTTCGTCGAGAAGTACGGACCGCTGGCGATCTTCGTCCTGGCTTTCATACCGAATCCCCTCTTCGACATCGCCGGCATCGCGGCCGGCGGGGCGGAGATAGAGTGGTGGAAGTTCCTGCTCGCGACCGCCGCCGGGAGGGTTCTGCGGTACGTCCTGCTCGCCCTGGCTGGGGCGTTCGTGCTGGGGCTCGCGCCTTAACCTATTGCACCATTTATAATAACTTTATAATACCTTCCAGGCGACTTAATGGCGATGAGGACCAAGCTCCTTCTGGCCTTCGGGCTGCACGGGAACGAATTCGGAATCATGCGGCTTCCGCCACAGAAAAGATTCTTCAGGGATGCCGTGGTTCCTTTCCTGGAAAAGCACGTCGGAAGGGGAAAGAGGGATGCGGTCGTAATCCATGAGCTCGGCAGCACGAAAGAGTGGGAGGATTCATTCGAGGAGAATGAGAAGAGGGAGGCGGCTGGGCTCTCTGGCGACAATAAGGGGATGTGGCTCGAGATAATAAGGGGCGAGCTTTACGAGCGGGAAGTACGCTACCGAGGGATCCTCGAAAAGAGCCTGGACATTGGAAGGGCGCCCGATGCGGCGACTGACGGGATAAGGATGGAGGACTGGGGTTTCCTAGATCACATAGCCGAAAGCAACCGGAGGCAGAACGGGCGGATCACCAACCTTTTTGAGCCGCCCTCCGCGGAAGCCGCCTGCGAGAGATGGAGGACCGGATTCATCCAGGATATGTTGCTGGATAATCCGAGGAGAAAGGATGGGCCGGAGCTGGCGCTGGAATTTCTCAAGAGCAAGATCAATTTCTACGTGAAGAGGGACAATGCCGTGGCGGCAAGCGCCGAGAGGCTGGCCCTAGAGAGCCCGGAAAGGGCTATCGTGATACCGCGAGGCCTCGCGCACGCGGGCATGACGGCCCTGTTCGATTCCGCCAAATTCGACATAACGCTTTCGAAGGACGAGCGGTTCACGACCGATTTCGTTCCCGATGCGGCGAAGATGGCATATGAAGGCAGGACGGATGGAAGGGAGCTTGAGAGGTTTGCCGCCCTCCAGCTCGAGTTCTTCAGGGCGAGCCTGGATGTCACCCTGGGCCCGCTCGAGTCAGTCCTTTATCTTGCCGGCGCGAAACTCACCGCGCTGGAGAGGATGAGGAGGAGAAGGAAACTGATCGCGATTGAGAGGGTTGGGAAGGGTTATAGCGGGGGGTAGATTTGAACTACCGGTCCCTGGGTTATGAGCCCAGTGGGAACTCCAAGCTTCCCTACCCCGCTTTGAGCGGTAGAAACAGCGATAATTCTGATGTTGCAATACATTTTAATAATAAGGGGTGTGGGGCTCGCGCCCCACAGACAAAAAATCACTTCTTTTTCTTCACGACCGGCTTCGGCGGAGGCTCCTCCTCTTCGGCCTCTTCCTCGGCAGGCTCCTCCTCGGCCTCCTGCTCCGGCTCTTCCTCGGCAGGCTCTTCTTCCGCGCTCTCCTCTTCAGCTGGAGATGGCGCTTTGGAGGCCGGCTTCTTCAGAGCGGCGGCCGGACGCGCCGAAGGCTGAACGCCCTGGCCCTCCGGGGTCTTGTCGGTCTGCATCTTTGTGACGATCTTGTGGACCATCTCGCGCTCCAGCTGCTCGTGCTTCTTCGCGTCGTCCTCCTGCTTGCCGCGGTGATAGAAGAACCCGGCCATGAACATGAGGTAGGACACGATTATCAGCAGGACGGGCAGCCCGACGTAGAAGAACGGCAGGATCAGCGTCGCGAAGTCCGCCTTCACCTTGTTGAACTCGGGCGGCGTGTTGACCCCGCACTGCTGCAGTTTCGAATAATCGTTCGTTGAGATGAAATTCACGATGGCGCTGATGATCGTGCTGGCGTATGAGTAGATGAGATATCCCGAACCCACTATCACGACGACGCCGAGCAGTATCAGCAGATAGCTGATGAGCTTGTATCTGTTCATCAAAACACCCCATTAAATCATTCTGATAAGGTAAAATAAATCCTTCTGTTGTCCTTTCCCCGGTTGTCGAGACGGAGGATCGAGATGCGGCCGACCTCTTTGAGGCTGCGGACATGGGTGCCGCCGTCGGCCTGCAGGTCTATGCCGGGGATCTCGACGATCCTCAGGACGCTGATATCCGGGGGCAGAGCCCCCGCGAGCTTGACGACGCCGGGGATCTTCATGGCTTCTTCGCGGGGAAGCGGATAGATGCGCAATTCGGCTCCCGTCGACAGGGCATCGTTCGCCTTCGCCACCACTTCCTCGAATTTCGGCCGGTCGAACGATTCGAGCGTGAAGTCGAAGCGGGATTTGTCCTCTTCGAGCTGGTTCCCGCTGATCAGCACGCCGAGCTCGCGGTGCATCGTCGCTCCGAGGACGTGCGCCGCGGTGTGCATCCGCATCAGCCGGTATCTGCGTTCCCAGTCTATGACGCACCGGACCCGCGTTCCTGGGGTGAGGGTGGGGATTTCTCGCTCGAGCGAATGGACGACGACGCCCCCTTTCTTCGAGACCTCTGCCACCCGGTATCCGCTTCCATCGCCCGCGATGAGCCTTCCGGTGTCGGAGGGCTGCCCTCCCCCGCGGGGGTAGAAGACGGTCTGGTCCAGGACGATCTCCTTGCCGCCCCCGGACACGACGGCGGCTTCGCACTCCCGCAGATAGCTGTCTTCCAGGCAAAGCAGTCTTGTCATAAATCTTTATAAATGGCGGAAACGATTATTATGTTTGTCATAAGGAGGTATTAACAATGGCAACAGAAGAGGACCAGAAAAGGGAGGCCCTGATGAGGATGCGCGAGATGCACCCCCAGGCGGGCCCGACCGATGCCCAGAGGCAGCAGCAACAGCAGCAGGCCGTCCAGCTCCGTGACATGAGGCCCCAGCTCAGGGAGACCGTGTCCAGGGAGCAGGTCCAGGCTGAGACCGTCGCCAGGAGGACCTGGGACATGTTCATGAGCGCGATAGGCTGATCGGATGGCAACCACCAACAGCTCGGACCGGCTGAACCTGAAGAAATCGGTGAAGGAGTCTTCGCTCGCCCTCATGATGTCCAGGCAGGACCTCTTCAAGGGATGCAAGGTCGAATATGGCTACAACCAGAGGCAGAAGATATACAGCATAAAGGTCCTCCTGGACGGCCGGCCCAGGATCATCACGATCCGCGTGGGGGAGACCTTCACCGAGATGTCGCTCGCCGACAAGGAAGGGAACGTCCTCGAGGTCCTGAGGCAGGATGACGCGAAGGGGATCAGCTTCAGCAAGCCCTGATAGCATGGACGCCAAGGCCAATGCCGCAAGAGCGGCCCTCTCATACGTGAAAGACGGCATGTGCATAGGCCTGGGCAGCGGCACCACCGTGCGCGAGTTCATAAAGCTCCTGGGCCAGAAGGTGCGCTCGGGGCTCAAGGTGACCTGCGTAACCACCTCCTTCGATTCGCGGATGCTCGCCATCGAGAGCGGCATATTCGTGACCGAGACGGACGCGATAGACGTGATCGACCTGGCTGTCGATGGCGCGGACCGCGTGACGAAGACGGCCCTGCTCAAAGGGGGCGGCGGCGCGCTCACGCGCGAGAAGATAATAGACTACAACGCGGCGAAGTTCATAGTGATAGTCGACGAGAGCAAGGTGATGGACGGGGTGCTGGAAGGCGAGGTCAACCTGGAGGTCCTGCCCTTCGCCGCGCCGCTCGTCATGAAGAGGCTCAAGGAGTACAGACCCAGGATAAGGATGGCCAGATCCAAGCTCGGGCCGGTCATCAGCGACAACGGCAGCTTCATAATAGACTGCGACATGAGGCTGGAGGACCCGGCGAAGACGGAGGCATGGCTGAAAAGCATCCCTGGGATAATAGAGAACGGAATTTTCACCAAATTCGACATGATAATAGTGGGGAATGACAAGGGCCACAGGACCCTTTGACGTTCCGGCCCACACCGTTTGTTTAAACTAATGTTTAAAAATGCTTTTGTCTAAAACACAATTCAACAATATTTAACAAAATGAGGCAAATCGGAGGGATGAGATGACGAAGCTGAGCGGTACGAACAGGGATAGGGCTGTTGAAAGGACTCACGAGAGGAGCATGAAGTCGATGGTGGCGAGGTATCTCCTCGCTGGCGCGGCGGCATTCGCCTTCGGCTCCGCGACGCCCAGCTGCGGCAGCGGCAACCCTGACAGCATCATCAACATCCCCCCGCTCTCCAGCGACGGGGGAGTGGACGCATCGGTCTCTGACGGCGGCGCGACGGCGGATGGCGGCAACTGCCTTCTTCCGCCCGGAGCCTGCGTACAGCAGACGGTGCAGTCCCAGCAGCTCAACGTCGGCGATTCTGTGGTCATGGGAGGCTACCGCTTCCTTCTCACAGGCACCGGCGAATCCGAAGGCGACCAGTTCGCGACCTTCAACGTCCTCGACGCATGCGGCAACCCGCTCGTCTCCAGCCTGACGATCAGGAGGGGGGAGACGCAGACGGTCCACATAGACGGGACGAACGAGGACATCGCGGTCAGCGTCCCCAACGTCACGGTGCTGAGCCCCCAGACCGCCACCGTGAGCGCGACGGTCAGCTGCGGCCTGGACGGCGGTGTCACCGACGGCGGGACCGAAGCCGACGCCGGCAGCGGCGGCTCTGACAGCGGTGCAGGCGGCAACGATGGCGGCGCCGCTGGAGACGGAGGCGCGCTCAACGACGGCGGCACCATCAACGACGGCGGGACCGAGAGCGACGCGGGAAGCGGCGGAGACGGCGGCGCCGGCGGGAGCGATGGCGGCGTTGTAAACGACGCCGGCGAAGCTGGAGCGGACGCCGGCAGCGGAGGCTCGGACGGCGGGATGGGCGGCATGGACGGCGGCGTCTCGGACGGAGGCTCTGTGCTGGATGCAGGCTCCGAAGGAGGGGCCGACGGCGGCGTCGTCTCAGACGGCGGCGAGGCGGGAGCGGATGGCGGCGTAGCCCTGGACGGCGGGTCCGAAGGAGGCGCCCCTGACGCAGGCATCGTCTGCGGCTCGACGACTACCGGCAGCTGGAGCGGGATGATACACGCCACCGGCACACAGTCGGTGTTCAACTACACGTTCGGATACATTGGCGTGGACGGATCCGGCAACGCGCTCATGTCCTTGAGCTGCGGGGGCCAGACCTTCGACACCAGCGTGACGTGCCCGGTCGGTGTGGAGACGGACATATCCAGGCCTGCCGACGGCACCGCGCCTTCGGGAAGGACGATAAGGATCACACCGTCGTACGCCAACGCGACGAATGTGAACCTGTTCATCCGCGTGACACATCCGTGATGCGCCGAAAGGAGTGGTAGAAAGTGCAAGAACACGAAATGTTTATAAATGTTTAGCGACATAGATATTTCGTCAAACAACT
>JAWOLP010000074.1:0-25188 GCA_033853355.1 Candidatus Micrarchaeia archaeon
GATGAAGTCGTCGGAGACATCGTGGAGCAGGCCAAGCAGGTCCAGCGCGTGGCCGAGAAGATCTATTTCCTCTCGGTCCTCAAGAGGTTCGGGCTCGCTTTCGCCGGCATCCTCATCCTCCTCGGCACGATAAGCGCCACGGCATTCTTCCTGCTTTTCTTCGGGGTCTTCACCACCGGCTTGCCGGCGAACATCGAGCTCGTCGTCGAGATAGTCCTGGCGATGCTAGCCCTGATCCATATCCTCTCCGGCCTCGCTCTCCTCGCCGGCTAGGCAGCGCGTGCGGAGGACGAGGTGGCCCCCTCCGGCAGCGAGCGCGATCGCGGCAAGGAGGACGACGCCGTTGGAATTGAACGAGTCGAGCCGCGGCAGGCTGAAGTGGCCGCCCTCCACGAGGAAATACGCTATGAAGAGGGAAGCAGATAGGAAAAGGAGGACGCCTCCGAATGCGATCTTCAACCTCTCCAGCCTTATCACATATATGTAATACGCGAGGATGCCGGCGAGCAGCCAGAGGATCCCGATGATCAGCGCCGCCGGACGCATGTACAGTATGGAAGCCGCGCTGAGGATGATCGCGGCGTAGGGGACGAAGGGATAGAGCGGGACCTTGAAGGGGCGCTCGAGCGAAGGCTGCGACTTCCGGAGGGCGATCAGTGCGTAGGCGGAGATGGCTATCGCCATGAAGTACGCGAAGTCGGTCAGGTATGCCACGAGGGCGACCCCTTCGGTCGCGGCGAAGACCATCGTGATCGCGGCGGTGACCGCTATCGCGCCTCCGGCCGTCCTGTGCGGGCCTATCTCCGCGAGCTTCCGCGGCAGGTAGCGGTCGCGCCCCAGCGCGAACGCGTTCATGGTGCCCGCGGTCATCGCCGCATTCAGCGAGGTCGCGATGGCGAGCAGCCCCGCGATGCTGAAGAGGAGCTCGCCCTTGTATCCCATCGCAGCCTTCGCCGCGTCGAGGATCGCGTTGTCGGATGCGGCCACCGCAGAGACGGGGAGGACCGCGAAGACCGCGAGCGATACCGACACGTAAATGACGGCCAGCGCGAGCAGCGTCAGGATGATCGCCAAAGGGATGGTCTTCTTCGGCTCCTTCACCTCGGAAGACACCGAGACGATATCCTCGAATCCGATGAAGGCGATGAAAAGGAGG
Source organism: Candidatus Micrarchaeia archaeon (assembly GCA_033853355.1). GTDB lineage: Archaea > Micrarchaeota > Micrarchaeia > Anstonellales > Bilamarchaeaceae > Bilamarchaeum. Next base: position 1,157 of record JAWOLP010000074.1, read on the forward strand.
GCGGCGGTGGAGAACGTGGCGCCCCAGTCCCCGCCCGCGATTCCGCTCAGGAAGGACCAGTCCCCGATGCCGGCCGAGAAATAGACGAATGCGGCGAGCAGCACTATGAGCCCCGCGACCATGGAGTTCTGGACCCGCTTCAGCACCCTCATCCCGAGGTATATCAGCGCCGCGGCGATCGCGATGAAGGAAACGGCCGTGAGGCCGACCGGCAGCGGGACGATTATCTTCAGGAAGTAGGCGACCGCTATCGCGTTGAATGCCGCATAGACGATGTTCCCGAACCAGACCATCCAGCCGACGATGAAAGGCAGCATCCCCCTGAAGGCGCGCCGGGAGAAGACATAGTCCTCGCCGGAGACGGGGATGGCGGTGGCGAGCTCTGCGTAGCAGAGGCCGATGAGAAGGGCCATCACGAACGCGATGAGTATGGATATTATCGCGTGAGTCCCGGCGAGGGCGCCGGCCAGCCCGAGCAGCAGGAATATCTCCGGACCCAGCGCGCTGCCGATGCCGAGCATCACGCAGTCGAAGAGGGAGAGCTCCTTCTTTTCCGCTTCCACAGGATGAGTAAGCAGCGCACATTTAAGCCAGTGCGGGAAGCACCCGCGAGCGCCTCGCCTGGGAAAAGGAGGAGGGACGCCGGACCAGGCTTCCACAAAAAAGCGCGGGAGGAGGGATCTTGAACGACGCATCGTCCAAGAACCCCCTCGCCTCCATGAATATTGCAGGGGAGGAGATTCGAACTCCCGAACGGACTAACCGACCAGACTGTCCACCGCCGTTTTAGCGACCCTGTTTTGGGCCGCCTTTTTCCTAAAAAGGCGGGCCTGAATCTGGCGCCTTTGGTCCGCGCATTTTAGAGCGCCCGTTTTGGGGCGCCTTTTCCTAAAAGGCGCATTGACCGCTCGGCAACCCCTGCAAAAGATTTCCTCATGCCATTCTTAGGGTAAATCTTTTATCAAACTTCCTGAGTTTCCACTCAGAAAGAGAGATACAAGCTCCGGAACCCGGAGATTAGCTTATCAATATGCAACGGAATAAAATGCTATCATCGGGCACCCCCCGGTCATTTCCGTCGGTATCCGCCATGGCGCCGCGTTTCCAACCTGCCGGTTTTGGGCACTCGATTTGCTTTTTTTCTCCCGATTTGCCCTCCGCAGGGCAAATGACCGAGTCAGACCTCAGGAAGTTTCGGCGTCCTTTAACCGACGAACGAGCTAAGGAAAGGACGGAGGAAAGGCCGAATTACACAAACCACCTTTCGCTGGTTTCTATAATACACTTTATATATAGTTACGTGCATTATCCGTCTGGGGAAGACACACCAGCGCCGTCCAGCATCGCTTTAGTCGCCGATGATGGCTGACAGCGGGTTTATAAAAGATTCTGTTTTAAATAGTATACACTGGTGTTTCGACAATCACAAGGAGAGGATGGGTACATGTTTGGGAGGAGACAAAGACATATCGCGGCCGGGGCTAGTGAAGGTTTAAATTCTGACTCCCGGATTACTTCTGAGGGAAGGACTGGGCTGAGCATATTCAGGAACCGGCTGCTTCCGTACGTGCTCACCACGTCGATAATGGGTGCTACTATGGGCCAAACAACGCAGGTCGCTGCTCAAGAAAATCCCGGACAAGCGGTGGATGTCAGGAGGCTTCAGTCGGCTACGGCCGACATCGGGACGCAGCTCAATTCTGTCAGGCAGACGCTCACGCAGATGCAGGGCAGCGGCATGCCCGCCCAGGTCGGGGCGACCGACGCCGCCATGAGGCGCCTCACGGAACTCTGCGCCACGAACGCCGCTGCGCTCGGCATCCCAGTGACCGGCAGCACCCCCGAGGAGAAATTCCGCTCGCTCAACGACTGGCTCAACTCATCCTGGCACGGGAGGAGCGGGCTCAGCGGAAGGAACCGCGACAGCCCGATCGACGCGACCGCGCTCGACGAGCTCGAGTTCAGGCTCAACGTCGCCAGCGGCAGGCCGGTCGTCAGCGGCGCTGACGCCATGCTCGCCGTCCTCCGCAACCAGGCTCCCCAGCCGCCGTCGGCCCAGGCCCAAGGCGGCGCCCAGGCACAGACGGCCGACGCGATCCGGGCGGCCCACGCCCAGGAGATCGACCGGCTCCAGGTGATCTCGGAATTCGGCCGAAGCCCGGCGGTGCGTTCCGAGGCGACAAGGCTGCTCAACGACATAAACACAGAGCTCGGGCGCGGCTCCCCGCGCACCAGCGTGCTCGACCGGAAATTCGCCGACGCGAACCGGCTCATCGGCCGCAGGATAGGGCGCGGCCCGGACACGGAGTATGCGCGCTCCGAGACCCGCATGAACGAATCCCGCGCCGCGGCCAACCAGACCGCCACGGGCCAGCCGCACCCCCTCAGCTCCGACATCAACTCTCTTTACAGCACCGTGCAGGGCATGAGCGGCCCGGTCGCCGAGAACATCAGGCGGAGGATACCCGACGTCTGGCTGCTCGGCGAGACCGAGATGAGGCAGATGTTCGACCTCCTGCGGCAGGCCCAGCAGGCGCTCGCCGCCGGCAACGAGTCCCAGGCCAACCAGAGGCTCCAGGATGCGGGCGCCGTCTTCGACCGCGAGCAGACGCTCTACGCCACCTTCCTCCAGAACTACGTGGCCCCCGTCGCCCGCGGATCGCTCACCGAGGTCCAGGGCAGCACGCTGCTCGAACGCAGCGGCCTCGAGGCCCTCGAGAGGAGGTTCCACCAGCCGGCGCACTCGTACTACAACCTCCCGATAACGCAGCAGAACCCGCGCGACCCGATGCACCCGAGGATCGTCGGCTATACCCAGAACGACCGCGTAGCGGTCGTCAGGACGCTCAATTCGCGGCTGGACGCCGTGACCGCGCTCCAGGGCCGGACCGGGAGGATCTCGTTCCGGATGATACAGGACCTCTACACAGCTGTCTCGACCGACGCCTCGAGCGTCCACACCGTGCTCGGGCTCTGGGAGGACGCGCGCTCGGCCGGCATCGACGCTTCGCCTGATGCGGACAAGATATACAAAGTCTTCGCCCAGGCGACTGCCGTAATAGTGAACCCCGATTACGACCCCTTCGGCCAATACACCCGCAACCAGCAGGAGCGTCTCGTGAGCGACTTCCTCGGGCTCTCCCCCGGGGCGAGGCTCACCGACGCGCAGCTCCGGAGCGGCGCGAGCGCCCTCTCGGCGCAGCTCCGCAGGAACGGCGCGCTGCGCTACGATTACGACGCGCTCTATCCGACCTTCGAAGCCGTGATCGGGATGAGGCAGCCTTCGGCAGAGCCGCAGCTGCAGCAGCTCTCTGCGGTCCGCGCCATCCGCTTCGGCCTGCAGAGGGAATACCTCCCATACCAGCTCATGGGCGTGGACCCGGTGATACCCGGCCTCAGCGCCGAGCAGGTCCAGCAGCTCTCGATGCCCCAGCGCAACGAGTACCGCTTCAGGCTCGCGCGCGACTATCTCCAGAACGCTGTCCAGACGCTCACCAGCAACGGCATGAGCGCGACCGACCCCCTCATAGTGTCGGCCAATGCCTGGATAGCCGCCACCCAGACAGCGCCTGCGGCGGACCGCATGGTCGCCACGGCCGACGCCCTATATAATATCACGCTCAGCCTCATATCGATAAGGGAAGCCGAGATGTGGGCGGCCAACGCCTCCTTCCGCTCTACGTCGGTCAGCGCAGCGACCGTGACGAGGGCGAACGAGGTGGTCGCAGAGGCCCGCAGGGCGTTCCAATGGAACTTCTCCCACGCCAGCATCGATCCGGCATACCACTTCAACGCCCCGAGGAACATCGCCGACGGGGCCATCCGCATGCTCGCCCCGCGCTCGTTCCTAGCGCTCGAGGCGTCCGGCATGTTCTACTCGCGCGGCGGGTACGACAACCCGGGCATCTTCGGGGTGACGCTGGGCGGGGATGTGAGCGCAGGATACATGGCCACCACCGCCGAGCGCATCAGGGGCTCCGCGGCGGCGGAGCAGAGGTTCCTCTCATACGTGATAGCGAACAGGGACAGCCCGAACTTCGCGCCTTCGATCGTGGATACGACGCTTGCGCAGAACGGGATGTCCACTTCGATGAACGCGCTCTCGCTGACAGTCGGAAGGGTGGGGGCGAGGGCCGAGACGCCGGTTCCCATCACCCAGCAGGGGCAGGACCAGAACTTCCCGACCTACGACGACCCGAACGGCACCAGGAGGTGGAGGCCGACGATAAACCCGCTCGACAGCCACGACATCCCGATGCAGAACCAGCTCAACCAGATCCTGGCGACCGTCCACCACGAGGATGCGGCCCAGTATTCGTTCGGCCAGCTCTACGTCGAGCTCTACCGGCTCGCGCTCATGCACCAGGACAGCGGCACGCCGGAGGCGCTCCGCTCGCTCAACGTCGCCCCTGACCAGTACCCGATCAGGCGCGACCCCAACTTCACCGCCCAGGACACCGCGCTCCGCGCGAGGTTCCAGGCGATAGCCCGCGAGTACGGGCTGCCCACCGACCAGCCGCTGCTCGTGTCGCTGCGCCAGAGGATGTACGACGGCGCGGCGGCCTACTCGACGCGCGCCCCATCGGCGCAGCTGACGGAATTCAACCGGGTCATGATGGCCGTCCTCGACTTCCGCATAGCCGAGCTCGAAAGCAGGCTGGGCGGCAAGATACGCTGCGACGACGGGCAGTATTATGATGTCCGCGACGTCGTGTCCAGGGCGGCGACTCCGCGTCCGGCCGGCGTCTACTATGTCGTGAGGGCCCAGGAGATGCTCGACGACGCGAGGGCGGTCCGCACCAGGCTCGCAGCGGCGAGCGGCAGCGACATGCTCTCGGGGCAGGTCACTGTCCGGCAGGCGATCGCTATCGCGGAGATGGGCATAAGCAGCATGGACCACCAGCCACCTCATCCGGTCCAGCCGCCGATACCCGAGTACACGGTCAACGCGACAATCACAGCGCAGCGGAACGAGCCGACGCAGGGAAGGATGCAGTTCAGGGCCGTGAACCTGGCGATCCAGGAGCCCGCCGCGGCGGGCCAGAGGGCCCCGGCGGCAATCCCGCTGCAGCAGTACGAGCGGAGCCATGGCGAGCAGAACCTCATGTACTACTGGTTCCTCTACCAGAGGACTGGCAGGAGGGACGACAACGGCGAGGAGATACAATACCTGCTCAATCCAAGGTATACGGAGCCGAACCAGCCCAAATACCTCGGGCAGGTAATGCGCGGCGCCAGGGTGAGGATGACCGACGGGAGCATCCAGACCGGCGACTTCATCGTGCGCGTCCGCCAGGGATTCCAGCCCTCGACAGGCCCGTACTTCATCGGGATAAGGGAGACCGACGGGACCGTCCGCGTGGAGAACGTCCTCTGCCGGGTGAACATAGCTGTCGAAGGCGACAGCGTGCTGCCGCGGCCGGTGCGGGACGACCTGTTCAGGCAGAGGATCCAGTCCGATCACTTCGCCTTCGAGAGGCAGAGCCCGGCAGTCAACGTCGCGGAGACCGCCCCGACGACTCCGGTGCTCATCATCAGCCCGAGCGCGACGACGCAGAGAAGGTGATCCTTTTATTTTTCCAATCGAGGAGAGGCCGGGCCTCCGGCCTTGCCTAAAACCATGAAAATTCATAATAAAAGACCTGAAAAAACTGGAGAAAAACACTGAAAGAGGAGGGAGGGGAAACAATTGAAGACTCATGAGGAGCTGACGAAGGCAAGGACGGTCCGTGAGAGCGTGCGCTCCGCGGCCAGGCAGTTCGCCGTGGCAGGCGCTCTCGGTTTCGCGATCCTCATCGGCTCGCCCTCTCCGGCCCAGGCCCAGGACTCAAGGCCCGCAGCGACATCCCAGCAGGCCCGGCAGGCCGGCAGGCATACTCCGGCGCAGCTCTCGGCCACCCTCAGCGCGATGGCCGGCAGCAGGCAGGCCCCGTTCCAGCCGCTCCTGAACCCCGATGCCGCGGTCGTCACGGACAACTGGCTGGCGGTCAATGAGCTCCGCGAGCTGCTGCTCCATGCCCCGGCGCAGGGCGATGCGCTCCGCGGCGTGTACGACGCGGCGGTCTCCGCCTACGGCAGCAGGGATGCAGCGCTCAGCGCGGTGACGACCGCAGCCGTGAGCGGCCTCTCGGCCATAAAGACCAACGCGCGCTCCTTCTCCGATCTGGGGAACGGCAGGGAAACGCTCGTCGCCGCCCTCGGCCGCATCGACAGAGGCATAGGCGAGGGAGACGGCGACTACGCCGCGTTCGACCATGGCAACGACGTCTCCTGCGTGCTCCGCATGGCGCGCGGAGGGGACGTATGCACGGCTTTCGCCGGCCCCCGTCCGCAGGACCCGGCGATCACCCGCGAGGACGTCCCCCTGATAGAGCTCCAGCCCATGACGCCGAGCTCGGTCTTCCTCCTCAACGGGCTCAACCGCTCGCAGATATACGTGCTCGACGGCGCGACGACCACGACGCTCAATTCGCTCTTCGGAGGGCAGTCTAACGCCCAGGGAGCGGTCAACGCTCTCGGGAACGCCTACGCCACCCTCGCCAATTATCCGAGCGATCCCACGAGGCAGGCCCAGGCGGCCCAGGCGCTCCACGACGCCCTGAGCAGGATCCCGCAGGGTAGGGAGCTGTGGAGCAGGCCGGAGTTCAACGCGGCGATGGCCGCCCTCGCGCGCGGCGACCTGCGCTCGGGCCTCGACCACCTCAGCCGCGAGACCGCGCTCAACGCCATATACCAGAACCTGACCAACATGCACCAGCTCAACATGACGCCTCTGGCCGTCGCGCGCTGGCGCGCGGGCATCGGCGTGCGGTTCCCGGAGCAGAACAACATCGGGGAGTTCCTCGATTACCGGAGGGGGCCTGAGGGCCAGGGATACGCGTGGGACGTGCTGCACTACGACCTGGCGTTCAACTACACGAACCTCCTCCTGAACTTCAGCGACCAGATACTCACCGTGAATCCGGCCACGAACACGCTCACTCCGCTCACCTCGCCCGTCCGGGTCGAGGGCGAAGGGCACGCGTTCGACCTGATGGGCGGCGTCACCTGGGGCGGGAGCATGTTCAAGCAGCCTGTCGAGGCGACCCTTTCGGGGAGGCTCGGCTACCTGCACTGGAACGTCGACCACGGCTTCATGATAAACGGCCAGTCCCAGAGGCTCGACGTGAGCGGGGACCAGCCGTACGGCGAGCTGAGGTTCAACGCCGACTTCGTCGGCTATGAGGGCCGCACATCGTCCTTCAGGCTGAGCCGTGTGGGCATAGGCACTTTCGACCTCTACCCGTTCGTGTACTTCACCATGACCGGCAGGTGGTACCAGTCGAACACCGTCCGCATCGAGACCTCGCTGACGCCCCAGTACCAGTTCTTCTGGGGGCAGATGGCCGACGGGCTTAGCGACAAGCCGTTCTACCAGAACCGCTTCAGCGGCGACCTGCGGCTGCTGGACTTCTCGATCCAGGCGGGCCGAAACAACACGATCTTCTTCGGCCCTGGTTTCTGGTACAACTACAGCGCCAGGACCGACCAGGACTTCCTGCGCGGCATCAATACCATGGAGCCGTACGTCCACGCAGCATGGAGATGGTCCAGGGGCGTGGCGCTCGACGCGCGCGTCGGATACATATTCGACCTCGGAGGGGACGATTCCTACCACATCCCGAACACACTCACCGGGACCTTCAACGTCGTGCTGACCCCGGCGCTCTGGGGAGGGGGGAGCACGAGCCGCATGAGCGGCATCACCCGCAGCGAGGACAGCGGGCGGGCCGCCGGGAGCGGGGACGGCGCCCTGGCTGTGAGGGGTTCGCTTTCGGGCGGAGGCAAGTGAGATGGCCCCGTTTCCACCGTCGTTCGGACAGCTTTTTAATAACCATCATCCATCTTCATTCCGATACGGGTGAATGACTTATGGGTCAAGCGCAAAGGGAACCGGTTACCGAGGGAGTCAATTACGACCAGCTGACGGCAATCATCAGGCAGCTTCCGCGTCCTATGAGCGCGACCCATCCCACGAACGCTCCCACTCCCCTGGCCCAGACCAACAACCTCATCAAGCTCGACCAGATACTCGACATAGTCCGCGGCTCCAGGCCCCCTGAGAACGACCCGCGCAGGGCCGTCTACGACCAGGCGGTGCAGACCCTCGGCGAAGGCAACAGGAACGAGGCCATAGCCTTCCTCGAGCGGTCGATAAGCGCGTCTGTCACCCACCTCGCAGAGCTCTCGCGCGGAGGCTCGGCGAACTTCGGAGACCAGCAGCCTGCCCTGATCGCCATGCTTCGCCGCATGGACACGGGGATCGCTAACGGCGAGGAGCGGTACCTCGCATTCGAGCCCGTCGGCAACTCGATCGCAGAGCTGCTCCGCCTGCTCCGCGGAGGCGAGGCGGCCGCGGCCCCCAGGCAGCAGGACCAGGCGGTGGCCAGGAGGGACGTCCCGCTCATCGAGGTGCCCATACACGACCTGGGCCCGATACACCTGCTCAGCAACTCGTCCAACCAGACCGTCGTCACGGTCAACGCCCAGCCGACCACCACGCTCAACTCGATGTTCGGCGGCCAGACGAACGCGCAGAACGCGCTCAACTCGCTCGCGAACGCCTATGCCGTCATGGCCAACAACCCCAACGACCTCTCCGCCCAGCAGAACGCGGCCCACGCCCTGCACGACGCGCTCATGGCGATACCATCGGGAAGGGAGATCTGGCAGGCCAGCACGCATCCCCACTTCGCGGCCGCCATGAACGCCCTGGCTGCGGGCAACCTCCAGCAGGGCCTCTCCGAGCTCTCGCAGGAATCATCCTTCAACACGGTCTTCAGCTCGCTCAACAACCTCTACGTCGTCGCGGTCAACCAGAGGGCCATCTCGGTCATGCGCGGCGGCGTAACGGTCCGCTACGAGTTCGAGCACAACCAGGAAGCGTTCACCGAGTTCATGAGGAGCGCGGCGCACGGCGAGTTCCAGCCACGCATACTCTGGCTAGGCCTGGGCCTCTATTACGAGAGGCTCCTCGTCTCGGGAGAGCTGAGGCAGTACCAGGTGACGCCGGGCACTGGCGGGGGGGCCGGAGGCATAAGGCAGGTCGGGAGCCAGAGGCTCACGGGCACCGGCGACGTCTTCAGCGTGACGCCGCAGCTCGCCCTGGGCGCGAGCGCCTGGGGGAACCCCATGGAGATCGTGTTCCACGTGACCGGCGAGCTCCAGAGGTACGAGATGGGGGCGGACGTCCCCGTCCAGGGCGGCGGGACCCAGCATGTCGGAGTGAACCAGAGCGGCGTCAACCTCGGCGTCGTCGGGGTGGAAGTCAACTTCCCCGGACGGCAGGGAGAGCGCGGGCGCATCAGGCTGCCGCGCCTCGGCGTCGGCATGGTCCAGGACCCGAGGAACTGGTACGCGAACGTCACGCTCGAAGGCAACTGGTACGAGAGCAACAACCTGAGGATACGCTCCTCGATCACGCCTGAATACTCATACCTGCTCCAGGAGCACCGCGTCGGCGGCGAGATCCGGCCTGCCGACTTCACGCACCAGATAACCCCGAACTGGACGCTGTTCTACGGCCCCGGATTCAGGTACAACTACAACATCTCGGCCGACATCCACCACCTGGAGGGGTACGGCACGATAGGCTTCTCCTTCGACCGCATGATCACCGTCGACCTGCGGGCCGGCTACCTCACAGAGATGGGAGGGCGCGGCGGGCATGAGGGCGAGGTCGTCCCGGCCACGCCTTTCGGCGGCCTCAACATCACGGTTACACCACAGTACATATTCGGGAGGAGAAGGGTCCGGGACACTGTCCCTAGGCGAGGTGGGGAATGATGAAGAGAGAGTTAGCGATATTCGTGATGCTGATCGCGGCCGCAGCGGCCACGTCCATCGACTATCGGACCTCCTCGGGCGGCACGCCCGACTGGAAGTTCGACACCGACCTCCAGTTCACGAGCTCATTCACGCTCACCAGCAACGGGACCACCATAAACAACGGCGGGACCGTATGCTCGAACTCGTCGCTGACGCTCACCCCGAGCGTCTCCTCGATCTTCGCGACCGGGGGCTTCGACACGATATCCGGCTACCCTTCGTGCGGCGGAGGCTACTGCCCCGCCATGATCCCTGACGCCACGGTAACCCACAACCTCCACATCACCTGGCTCTCGTCATCCACATGGGACGACAACTACAATTTCGCGGTCAACCTGGGCAACGACTTCTCGCAGGACCCGAGCCGCTTCTCCGGTCTCGGAGGGGACGGGGCGTTCTCGACGCAGACCGTCACCTATACGGTCACACCCGGCGTCTATGTCGCCGGCCAGGAGGGCGGCGCAGGAGTGTTCTGCAAGGGCAGCCTCGTGGTGAAAGACGGCGTGACGACGGTCAACAGCGCCGCCATGCCGACTTCGGCCCCGGTCAACTTCGCCGTCGGCTCGACCGGCACGCACACGATATCCACATCGCTGAGCAACGTGCAGTGCTTCGGCTCGATCCTCAAGCACCCGGAGGAGGAATCCACCCACCCCGAATACTTCTACTTCTATTACTTCGCCGGCAACGCGCCTACCATATCGACGACGGCCTCGAACTCGATAACAGTCAACGTCCAGAACAACGGAGGGACCTGCGCCATGCATGAGACGAGCGTCAGCGCGGCGACGTCCATTACATCCTCCAGCGACGTCCTGGTCCATGTCGTGATGCACAATGACGGCGACGCCATCATGGTCAGCGGCGTGAGCAGCTCGAACTCCGGCTACAGCGCCACCGCATTCCCGACCGGCCTCTGCGGCGTGCTCGGATTCCCGCCCAGCATCTGCCCGGCTGACAACGGCTTCAACGAGTCCATCAGCCCTGGCGGCAGCAAGGACCTCTACGTCCTGGTCCACAACACCGGAGGGGCTTCGGGAGGGACGACCCTCACGTTCAGCGCCCAGACCGTCTCAAGCGCATGCGGCGGCGCGTCGACATGCACCGCGCCGGTCGACATCACCGGGGCGGTAACGTGCGCGATAACCCCCTCATCGCTCTCCATAGGTCCGCTCGAGGTGGCCCAGTTCGGGGTCTCCTGCGCCGACCTGGCTGACAACCCGATAACCTGCGACGGCGACAGCTGGAGCTGGGGAGGCCTCAGCGGCGACTTCATAACTAAATCGAACTCGGGCGCGGAGGCCTACACGACGTCTCCGGCAGGCTCGTCAGGCACCCTCAACTACCAGTCCGACCTGGCCATGTGCCACTCCGACATAACGGTCATACAGCCGACCTACGAGTGCGCCTTCGTGCCTCCGAGCGCGACCGTGCCCATCAACACGGTCAAGCACTTCGTCCTCAACTGCTTCGTCAGCGGGACGCCCCAGGCGCCTGACAGCGCCACATACGACCTGATAAACGGCCTCTCGGGCAGCACGAGCGGCGGCACGCCCACCGGCGTGGATTACAACGCGCCCGGCTCGAACTCCAACGGCAACCTGCGCGGGTTCGGCCAGTTCGGCAGCGCCCCGTCCCCGATCCTGGGGGCGGTCGCCCTGGCCAGCATCCAGGTGACCGGCGGCAACAACACGAACAACACCAACAACAGCACCGGCTGCACCGGCCCGAACTGCGGGCCCGACGGCCCGGGCTCGACCCAGTGGTGCACTATAGGCAACGGGCCGCTCAACGTGTTCCCGGGCTTCAGCGGCTGGCTCCCGATAAAATGCGGGGCCTCGGCCAACGAGACCTGCGGGCAGGGCGGCTTCAATGTGACCTGGAGCTCGGACCCGGCCAACTCGACGGTGCTCAGCGGCAACAACCTCGGCGTGGGCTTCACGATAACCTCTCCGGCAGGCTCGAGCGGGACGATAATCGCCGTAGTCAATTCGAACGGGACTGGATGCACCAAGCCGTTCTTCGTCGGCTCGCCTACATGCGCCGAGGAATCGTGACATGAGCCTCGACCTGAAGGAGGGCGAGCCGGATGTCTTCTACGTGACGGAAGCCAGGATGGAGGTCAATCCCTTCCGGCTCCTCAAATCCACCCAATACACCGTCGTGCAGCTCAGCGCGGCTGAGGGCCGGCGGGTGCAGGACCTCGACCGGAGGATAGAGGAGGGGAAGCGCCAGTTCGACCGCGAGTCCCCGGGCATCGCGGATCACGGCCAGAAGGTCCGCAGGTACGAGGAGCTGGTCGGCAGGCTGAACCAGGAGCGGCGGAGGCTGCTTGAAGGGCAGCCAGGCGGCGAGAACCACCCAAGGCGTTTTCTGTTCTCGGAGGCCGGAAACCCCCGACATCCGGTCGGCGCGATCCTGCCGAAGAACGAAACCCAGGCCAGCCACGATCTGGTCCCCTATGGCAACACGGAGCGGCGGCTCGGGCAGCTCCCGAGATGACCCAGGGGAAAATATCCGCCATCTATCTACGGAACGGGTCGGCCTGCCTCAAACAGAATACGTCTCCAGCAGCTTAGGCACCACGACCTCGTAGTCCCTCTCCAGGGCGTCTTTAAGGTCGGTCTTCTCTCCGTGCATAAGGTAGACGGTCTTGAGGCCCTTCACCGACCGGACGAACTGCACGAGCTCGTTGAAGTCGGCATGCCCGGAAAGCCTGACCCTCTCCACCCTCAGGTTCAGCTCGATCTCGCGGTCGTAGTACGGCAGCCTCTTCTCGCCGGCGATGACTTTGCTGCCGTTCGTGCCCTCGGCCTGGTAGCCCACGAACAGTATCGTGTTCCTCGGGTCGGCGCCGAGCTTCTCCAGGTAGAACATGACCGGGCCGCCGCTGAGCATGCCGGACGTGGTCACTATTATGCAAGGCTCGCCGAGGACGTCCTCGCGGGTCTTCGAGCGGGGGTGGTGGAAGTTGGGGCTCTTGAAGGGGTCGTCCTCGCTCATGAGGATGCGCCTCTTTATGTCGTCGTTGGCGTATATGGCGTTGTGCCGGTATATCTTGAGCGCCTTCCCGATCATCCCGTCTATGAAGATCTTGGTCTGCCGGAGGGCCCCTGAGCGCATATAATCGTCGAGGGCGAGGAGGACCTCCTGGGCCCGCCCCACGGCGAAGCTCGGGATTATGACGTGGCCCCCCTTGTCCAGGGTCTCGTTGATTATGGCGATCATCCTCTGGTAGCTTTCCTTGTAGCTCGGTATGACGTCGTCCTTGCCGCCGTAGGTGCTCTCGACGAGCAGGGTCTCGGCCGAGAGGGTCCTCTCGCACGGATCGAGCACCCTTGTCTTCCTCATGCATATGTCGCCGCTGAAGAGCAGCCGCTTCTCCCCGTCCTCGACGAGCGCCATCGCGCTGCCCATTATGTGGCCCGCATTGTGGAACGTGACCCGGAAGCCGCTGTCGAACGGCTCCTGGTATTCGATGATGCGGGCGTCCTTCATGACCTGGTCCACGTCCTTCTCGGTGAAGAGCCTCCGGTCCTCCTTGGTCCTCTGTATCCGGTGGTAGTCCGAGAGCAGGACGCCCATCAGGTCCCGGGTCGGCTTGGTCAGGAATATCTTCGGCCGCGCCATCTTGGAATACACATGGGGGAGGTACCCGCTGTGGTCCAGGTGCGCGTGCGATATCGTGATGCTGTGTATCCCCTTGAGCTCGTCATCGTGTATGAGCGGGAATTCCGTCTTCTCGCCGAGCTTGATCCCGCACTCGAGCAGCATGTTCCGGTTGCCTTCCTCGAGCTTTATGGCGGCCCTGCCGACCTCCTGGGCCCCGCCGTAGAACGTGATCCTCATAAAAGTCCCAGCTTGATCTTGGCGCGGTCCGACATCATCTCCGGCGTCCAAGGCGGATCGAACACGACGTTCAGCTCCACGTCGAGGCCGGGGAACTCGTCGAGCTTGGCCTGTATCTCGTGGAGCATCTCGTTTATCATGGGGCAGGCTGGGGTGGTGAAGGTCATCCTGATGAACACCTTCTGGGGCTCCCCCTCCGTCGGCGGCCGGGCATCCACGTCGTATACAAGGCCCAGATCGACGATGTTCATCCCGAGCTCCGGATCGCTGACCGTCGCGAGCTTCTCGAGGATGTCCTTCTTGGTCACCATGAGATGATTCAAAGAGGAAAGGTTATTTAATTTTGGGAAGCAATGCTGTCCGGGGTGGTAGGATGAAAGAGATACTAGTGATAGCCGGCAACGATGTGGGCTCGCTCGCGGCGGTGGCCGAAGTCCTCGGCTCCGTAGGGGTCAACATCGAGGCCATATCGGCCTACGGGCTGGACGGGAAGGCCGTCTTCCGGATCATAACCAACGACGTCTCCACGACTCTCAAGGCCCTCTCGAAGCTCTCAGGCGTGCAGGTCAAGGAAGCGGACGCCATAATTTACAAGATGGCGAACCGCCCTGGCGAGCTGGGGAAGGTCACGAGGAAGCTGGCCGACAAGGGCGTCAGCCTCGAGAGCCTCTATATCGTCAGCAGGAAGCAGGATTTCACCGAGGTCGCCATACGCCCGGCCGAGAAGGACCTGGACCGGGCCAGGGGCATCCTCGGAGTCAAATAAGGGCAAAGAAAGGGAAAAGAGAAAAGAAGATCGGCCCGGCAGGGCCGCGTATCCTTATCGCCCAGGGCTTTCCAGAGCTCCCCCTTCACGGGTGCGTTATCTGGATGAAGACCTGGGTGTTCGTCGCTGTCGCGCTGGTCGGGGTTATCTTTATGGTCCTCCCAGCGGGCGCGACACCGTCGGCCGGCCTCGAGATGTTCGTCTGGATGCCGACAGGGCACGGATAGCTGATGTCGACCGTGCCTTCGGTGCAGCTGATCGTCATGAGGGCGTTCCCTGACCCGTCCACTCCCGTGAAGGCGAAAGAGTAGCCGTCTACGCCCTGCGCCGTGATGGTGTTTATGATGCCGCTCCAGGAGCCGGTCGTGATCGCGCCGCATACGATGCCCGCGTCGGGGGAGCCGCTGTCTCCGGCATCCGGGCCGGCCTCCACGCCCCCATCGGTGGGGCCTGCGTCCATGCCTCCCTCGCCTGCGTCGTAGCCAGAGTCGACACCGCTGTCCACCGGTCCGGCATCCATCCCGCCTTCCCCGCCGTCATAACCGCCATCGGTGGGGCCTGCGTCCATGCCTCCCTCGCCTGCGTCGTGGCCTGCATCCATGCCGCCCTCTCCGCCGTCATGGCCGGAGTCCATCTCCTCATCCCCGCCATCATGCCCAGCGTCAGCCATCGCATCGGGGCCGCTGTCAGTCCAGGAATCTTCGGTGGCATCCGGCCTCCCGCTGTCCTGGACGTCCAAAGGCTCGAGCGGGGGGACCTCGTACGTGCAAGCGGTTTTCGCCAGGAATCCGCCGGCGATCCCGAGGACCACAAGGCCCTCGACAAGGCCCTTCCTCAGCTTGGAGAAAGCGCCCGGAGCGCTGGCCCCGCCACTATGAACATCTTCCTTGACTTTGCCTGTCCGATCATTCATGCTCTCAGTCATCGGAATTCACCTGCTTAGCGAATATGTCTGGCCCCATCACGGGTGCGTTATCTGGATGAAGACCTGGGTGTTCGTCGCATTCGCGCTGGACGGGGTTATCTTTATGGTCCTTCCCGCGGGCGCGACCCCATCGCTGGGCCTGGCTACATCCGTCTCGACGCCGACAGCGCACGGGAAGCTCGTCTCGAAGGTGCCTTCGGTGCAGCTGATCGTCATCAGGGCGTTCCCGCTTCCGTCCACGCCGCCGAAGCCGAACGTGTATCCGACGACCGTCTGGGGGGTCACATTGTTTATGATGCCGCTCCAGGTGCCGGTCGTGACCGCGCCGCACACTATGCCGCCGGCGTCCGTGCCCCCGTCCCCGGCATCCACCGGCCCTCCGCCGTCGCCTCCGTCGATGGGGCCTCCCCCGTCTCCGCCGTCGTGGATGGGACCGGCGTCAGCGTCCGGACCGGCATCCTGCACCGGGCCTGCGTCGGCATCAGGGCCTCCATCGTTTACCGAGGCGTCCATGCCTGAATCGTTGCTGTTGAGCGGGGGAACGTCGTAAGTGCATCTCGCGCCCGCCAGGGCGAGGCCTCCGATGGCCACTGCCGCGACGGTCTTGGCGAGCTTCTCCTTCATGCTGGCCCACGTCGAGGGCCGGGGACCGTGTCCGCCTTCCCTCTCCTCTCCCATCTCTTCCCTTGCCCTAAGCTGCCTGGAGTTGTCGATCATGGTTTCACCACTGCCCTATCTCTCTAATTATGTGCCATTAAGGATTTATAAATATTCCTTTCCGTTCATCATTTCCCACACCCTCCCCCTGCGAAAGGGTTATATCGCGGGCCTGGGTTATGCATCCATGCCATCGCGACCGGTGATACTCGACACGAACATCCTGCTCCTGCCGTTCCAGTTCAAGATAAACATCCTCCTCGAGCTCGAGTACCTCATCGACGTGAGCCACCACTACGTCATCTCTTCCCGGACGCTGGGGGAGCTGAGGAAGATCGGGCGCTCCGTCGGGAAGGACGGGATGGCCGCCAGGCTCGCCCTGAAGCTCGTCGAGGCGAACAAGGCGAAGATAACGATCGTGGAGAGCGACGAGTACGTGGACAGGTGGATCGAGGAATATGCCCTCGCCAACCACGCTATCGTGTGCACCAACGACGCCAAGCTGAGGAGGCGGCTTCTTGACCTCGACGTGAAAGTGATATCCATGAAGTCGAGGTCGAAACTGGGGTATGTGTGATGGCCGAGGACCCCCTCACCCTCATATGCGCCGGCGCGATCGCCCTCATCATCGCCGCCGGAATCGTCCTGTTCCTCCTCGGGCGCCGCTCATTCGCCATCCAGAAGAGGAGGCAGGGGTCAGAGACCATAATCACCGTGGTCGCCAAGCGGAACCTGGAGCGCGTCAGCGTCCTCGCCCGCTTCGACGGGGAGGAGGTGCAGCTGGAGCGGAGAAGGGTGAGGAAGGGCCAGAGCGTCGATTTCTCCTTCCCCTATTCAGAGAAGAAGACCCGGATCATCGTGGTGGCGGAGTCCGGGAATCCACAGTCTGTCGAGGTCTGACTCTCACTTAGGGCGGCGGGATCTTCTTGTGCTCCGGCGGCCTGGGGCCGCCCCTCTTTGTGCCGAAGACGGCTTTGTAGGCGAGCCACAGGGCTCCCGCCACGATCGCGATCGGGATGAGGAATCCGACGGCGAGGACCAGCAAGGTTATCGCGGCCGCCAGGGCCCCGAAGAACATCGCGCCCAGGCTCTCGAGGGAGAGGCTGAGCTGGCTGGTGGCCGGCTTGTCCTCGTACATCGTGATCACGATCGTCGACAGCTCGACCTGCGACACCAGGACCTGCTTCTGCTGCTGGAGCGAATCGAGCTCTGTCTGGACGCGGGTCAGCTGGGTCTCGACGGCAAGGAGATCGCTCACGTTCTCGCTCTGGTTGTAGAGCGCCTGGAGGCGCTGCAGCTCGAGCTGCTTGTTCGTTATCTGGGTATCGAGGTCGTTGTACTGCCTGGTCACGTCCTGGAGCTGGACCGACATGTCCTTGACCTCGCCCATCCCTTTGAGGGCGTTGCTGATGGCGTCGAACTTCGACGGGGGGACCTTCACGGTCAGCGTGTACTGCTTGCGGTCCGAGTACTCGTTGTAGCTTATGTCGCTCGTCTGGGCGCCCTGTCCGTCGAGCGTGCTCTTCATCTGGCTGAAGCTCTGCTCCAGCGTGCCCTCCGGGACCTTCAGCGTGATGAAGCCTTCCTGCGTCACCACCTGGCCGGCGGCCGTTCCGCCGCCAGGAGCGTAGGCAGGCGAGACCTGCGCCTTCTCAAGCATGGCCTGGCTGCTGCTGGTCTGCGTGCCGAGGCAGCCGAACAGCAGGACCGCGAGGATGATGAACGCGCCGAGAGCTTTCAAGATACCACCGCACAATCTTCTGCTCCGGCTATTAAACGTTTTCGCATTTTCCACGGCTTGCGGCGCAGGATTTTAATGGCTCGCCAAGATATAAGGCGCATGCTCCTGCTCTACCGCGGGGAATCGTTCGACGCGAATTTCTTCTACCACTCGGGGGTGGACATAGACCACTCGTTCCTCCTCTCATCCGGCGGCAGGAAGACCCTGCTCGTCCCGAAGATGAACGAGGGCGCGGCCCGCGCTGCCTTCCGCGGCAGGGTGGCCGTATATGAAGACCCGCTCAAGGAGATACGCAGGGCGGCCAGGGGAGGCACCGTGCTCTGCGACGCCTCCTCGATCAGCCTGCGCCTGGGCAGGAAGCTCGGCAAGGTGTGCAGGCTCAAGGACCATTCGGCCGAGCTCCTTGCGATGCGGGCGGTGAAGAAGCCCTCCGAGGTCGCCGACATCCGGAAGGCCGTGAGGCTCACAAAGGAGATCCTCGATTCGCTCGATCTCAAAGCGGCCAGGACCGAGCTGGACCTCCAGAAGCAGCTGATGGTGATGACCGCCGAGAGGGGGCTCGAGCAGGCGTTCGACCCAATAGTCTCCACCGATATCGGAAGCTCCTACCCCCATTACAGCGCGACCGGCAGGAAGCTGGGCTCGCTCGTCTTAGTGGATTTCGGGGTGAGATGGAACCACTACTGCGCCGACCTCACCCGCGTTTTCATCCTCGACAATGATCGGAGGAAGAAAGAGCAGTACGAGGCGTTGAAAGGGATATGCGATGGTATCGTCGACGAGCTCCCCAGCCTCCGGAAGGGCGGGGACGTCGCTGCCCTGTCGGCGAAGCTGATAAAGAAGGCCGGCTTCCCGGAGCTGATCCACGCGATAGGGCACGGCGTCGGGCTCGACATCCACGAGTTCCCGAGGCTGGGGATGAAGTCCGGCGACAAGATCGCCAAATCCGCGATCGCAATCGAGCCTGCCTTCTACCTCCCGAAGAGATACGGCATGCGCTACGAGGAGACCGTCTGGTTCGACGGGAAGAAGGCCAGGATCCTCTGAAGCAGGAGCCAGCGCGCGATCAAATAAACGAAAAAAATGGAAAAAAACCCACGGAAGGAGGGACGGGCGCCTGAAGCGCCCAGCCCGCTCCCCCGCCGGATTCCATGCGATCCCGCCTTCAGGGCAGCTCGGAGCGGATGCCGGCGATGATTCCCTTCACGTCGCCTGCTGCCGATCTTATGCCGCTCCAGACCTGGTCAGCCTGTCCCTGCGCATACTCGGAGGTCCCTATGGACGAGAGCTCGGACTGGACCGAGGAGAGGACCGTCTGCGCCGCGGTCACGTTGTCTCCCAGCCCGGCCGACTGCGCGAGCGGCTGGATGCGGACAAGTATGTCGCCGAGCTTGTCGCTGGCGAACCTCGCCCCCATGTGGAAGCTGGTGCCGTTCCTGCAGCCGTTGTACAGGCAATACTCCCCCAGGGCCTGCCGGAGCTGGCTGGCATTGGTCGCGCCTGAGACGGCGGACTGGAGGGGATCGACCACCTGCGACCGGGCGCCGGATATCAGCGACGAGAGGTCGCTCGTGCCGACGCCCTTCCCATCCAGCTTGGAGACCTGAGTCCCGTAAGCCGTGAGCGCGTCGTTGTACGACTCTATGCGGTCGTTCGCGTACTCCTTGAGGGCCTGGAAGTCGCAGCTCTCCTCGCTGGCGCGGAGCTGGTCGTAGCCGGCCTTGAGGGACGCTTTCGAGCTGTTGCTCAGGTTATGGTAGTCGTCGCTGTCCTTCCTCCAGGAGCGGACCGCGTCCGATGCGGACAACATGTCCGGGTCGAAGGATGACTTCATGAAATCCCGGAAGGCCGTCGCGTTGCCGGCCGCGGCGAGTGCCTGCAGCTCCTGCTCGTCCGACCTGACCTTGTCAGCGTAGCTTTGCAGGGACGAAGCCGACGGGACGCCGCTCTCGAGCGTCCCTATGTATCCGGCATCGAAATCAGCCCTGCATGAGGCGCTATCGGCCGCTGCCTTAAGCGTATCCATCGTCAGATTGCCGCCCGAAGCGCTTGCCAGAGGGACCACCGCGAGTCCGAGCAAAGCGAGCATGAGCGGATATCTCATATCCATCCTATCACCTCTTCCTTCAGGGCGGGCGAAAGGGCCCGCGCCTCCTGCGCATTGCGCAAGCGCTAGTCTGGCCGCGGAACCGGATTTATACCTTCTCCGGAAAAAACGGAACCGCCGCCGACTGATAGGCATGGAACGAGATGGAACCGGCACGGAACGACCCCGCTTCCGGGGAGTGCGGCGGCCCAATTATATCTACATTTATAAATATTTATATCAATAAATACATCATGGCAAAGCGGAAGGACGACCTGACGATACTCAAAGCCCTTGGCGACCGGACCCGCCTGAACGCGGTCAAGATACTTCTCGAAGGCGAGCGATGCGCCTGCCAGCTGCCGGACCTCCTGGGGAAAGCCCAGCCCACGGTCTCGCTCCAGCTGAAGAAGCTGGTCGCGGCCGGCATCCTGGAAAGCAGGAAGGAAGGCGTGAAGTGCATCTACCGGGTATCGGACCCGAGGGTACGGCCGCTGCTGGAGGCGCTATCATGAAGATCGAGATACTCGGTCCCGGATGCCCTAACTGCAAGAGGCTCGAGGAGGGGATCAGGAAGGCCGTGAGGGAGCTGGGCATCGAGGCCGACATCGTCAAGGTGACCTCCTGGGAGGACATCATGTCCTACGGGATAATGCGGACTCCCGCCCTTGTCGTGGACGGGGAAGTGAAGGTGCACGGCAGGCTGCCTACCGAAGCTGAGATAAAAAAAGCCCTCGGCCGGTGACGCATGGACCCTTTCGAATGGCTGGGATCCTATGCGGTCTACTCCCTAGGCGGCATGCGGCCGGGCGATCCGCTCTCCGGGGCGGCGGAATACTTCATAGCGGATTCCGTCAAGGTGTCCCTCCTCCTGGCCGTCACGGTCTTCGCGGTCTCCCTGATCCGCACTTACGTGACTCCACTGAAGATACGTTCCCTGCTCGGAGGACGGAGCGAAGGGGCGGGGAACGTCATGGCCGCCCTCCTCGGCGTCCCGACGCCGTTCTGCTCATGCTCCGCCGTTCCGTTCTTCATCGGCCTCGTGGAGTCCGGGGTGCCACTCGGGGTCACATTCTCGTTCCTGATCTCCTCGCCGCTCGTCAACGAGGTCGCGGCGGCGCTGCTCCTCAGCCTGGTCGGCTGGCAGGCGACCGCGCTGTATATCGGCAGCGGGCTGGTGATCGCGATAACGGCCGGCATCGTCATCGGCAGGCTGAACCTTGAGGGGGAAGTCGAGGATTTCGTGTACAGGATCCGCGCCAGGGAGCTCGAGGAGAAGGCGATGGACTGGGGGCAGAGATGGGGGTTCGCCCTGGGGGAGACGCGGAGCACCCTTTTCCGCGTGGTGCCATTCATCCTCCTCGGGATAGGCATCGGCGCGGCCATCCACGGCTTCGCGCCCGTAGACCTGCTCTCTTCCGCGGCCGGGAAGGACAACCCGCTCGCCGTGCCGCTCGTGGTCCTTGTGGGGGTGCCCCTCTATTCGAATTCAGCCGGCATGGTGCCGGTCGTCGGAGCCCTCATGGAGAAAGGGATGGCGACCGGGACGGCGCTCGCTTTCATGATGAGCGTGACGGCGCTGTCCCTGCCTGAGATGGTAATCCTGCGGCGGGTGCTCAAGCCGAGACTGCTCGCGGTCTTCGCCCTGACCCTGGCCCTGTCTTTCATGCTGGTGGGCTGGCTCTTCAACGCCGTTCTCTGACCTCCCGCCGAATTCACTCGATGATCTTCTTGAAGCTCCAGGTCGCAAGGGAGAATATGACCGCGTCGAAGAGGAGGATCGCGAGAAGGTCGAGAGGGAGCGTGGATATGTCGCCGGTTATCAGGAGCCCCCTTATCGCATTGACCATGTATGTCATGGGGTTGATTGCGGCGAATGACTGGAGGAGGGGGGGCATCGCGCTGATGGGGTAGAGGGCGTTGCTGCCGAAGAACATCGGCAGTATTATCACCTGGCCAAGTCCGACGAACCTCTCGCGCGAGCGGAGTATGGACGCTATCATGATGGAGAGGGCCGCGAAGCCGCTCGACGCTATGAACACGATGAGCAGGGCCAGGATTATGAACAGCGGATTTAGCGAGACGCCGACCCCGATCAGCATGGCGAAGGGGATGATGAATATAGCCTGGCTCACGGCCCTCGTGCCGGCTGCCATCGACCTGCCGAGGAGGACCGCGAACTTAGGGGCCGGCGAGGCGAAGAGCTTCTTGAGTATGCCGCCTTCCCTCTCCCAGATTATCAGCAGTCCGAAGAATATGGCCACGGAAGTGGTCGACTGCACGAGGACCCCTGGCATTATGTAGTCTATGTAGGGAACGCCGCCGGTCGGTATGTCCTTGAACGAGCCGAGGACCGGCCCGAAGAGGACCAGCCAGAGGAGCGGCTGGACCGCCCTGATGTACAGCTCGGTCCGGTCGTGGGCGAGGCGGCGGAGCTCGAGCTCGATCATGGAGGATATTATGCGTATGTAATCCCTCATCTTTAGCCCCTCCGTATCCGTTCCCTCATCTTCCTGATGTCCCGGACGTTCTGCTTGGATTCGGCGAGCGCCTCCGCCCCGGCGTATTTGAGGAACGCGTCCTCGATCGTGGGCTTGGTCGCGTTCACGCGCCTCACGCCTATCTTCATCTCTATGAGCGAGGCTATTATCGGGTCGAGGAGCTCGGAGCTGTTTTCGACGCTTATCTTCAGGGCGAGGCCGTCGGCCTGGACGTCCATGACCCCGTCCATCGCCCTGAGCCTGACCACCGCCTTGGCCGGGGCTGAGGAGGCCAGCTCGATATCTATCACCTCGTTCCCGACCGACCGCTTCAGCTCCGTCGGAGAGCCGACCTTGATGAGCCTGCCCTTGCTGATGATGCCGACCATGTCCGCGTACAGGCCCGCCTCGTCCATGTAGTGCGTCGTGTAGAAGACGTTCATCCCGCTCTCCTTGTTCAGCGCCTTGAGCTTCTCCCAGACAGTCTTCCTCGTCGCCGGATCGAGGCCGATCGTCGGCTCGTCGAGGAACAGTATCTTCGGCTTTATCATTATCGCCGAGGCCAGCTCGAGCTTCCGTATCATGCCTCCGGAATAGGTGCTCACGAGGTTGTCGCCGAATTCGCCCAGCTCCATCATCTCGAGGGCGCTCTCGATGGCCTTCTTCCTCTCGGCCTTGGGCATGCCGTAGATCTCCGAGTAGATCATGAGGTTCTCGTATCCGCTTATGTCCGTCCAGACGCTCATCTCCTGCGGGACGTAGCTGACGAGGTTCCTGACCTCGTTCCCCTGGGTGCGGACGTCCTTCCCCAGGACGTAGGCGGTGCCGGCGGTGGGCTCGAGCTGGGTCGTGAGGATGCGCATGAGGGTCGTCTTGCCGGCGCCGTTGGGGCCGAGCAGGGCGAACAGCTCGCCTTCGTCAACGTCCATGGTGATATCTGTGAGGGCCTGGAAATCGCCATACTTCTTGGACAGCTTCTGCACGCTGACGGCTTCCATGCCAAATCTTCCCCTCCGGATAATTAATGTTTTCGCTACCCTGCGGGTGAGCCTACCTGGATATGACGAGCGCTTTCGATTTGCTGAAGCCCAAGGAGAAGCCAGCATCAAGGAAGGCGTTGAGCCGCAATACTGCGCTCGGGGCGACGACGGAAGCGAGCTCGTTGGTTTCGAGCTCGAAATCATATGTGGCGACGCCTGAGAACGTGCCCTCGGGAGCGAGAGAGAGCTCCTTCTCGAAAACGGTCACCATCTGCTCCTTGCTGCCTTTCTTGAACTGGCGCGGCGTCCACTCCATTCTCACCACCTTGAACCTGACCTTGAGGCCCTTGGCCTGCTTCTCGGAATTCACGGTCAGCCTCACCTGGCCCTCTATCTTTTCGCCGAGCCTATAATTCTCTTTCGGCAGCAGCACTTCGAGCTTGCCTTCTCCTATACCGAACATGGAAAGGTAAGGACGTGAAAAAATATTAACATGCACTTGCCGAAGCGGCCGGAGTTCCGGCGCCTTTGGCCGGAGTGCCGAGGAAAAGATAAAATGCAGGGGACAGGATTCGAACCTGTGAAGGCGCTAGGCCAGAAGATTTCCCAGACCGCGCTTGGAAAGGGAAAAAAGACGCAGTTGCCTGGCCTCAGGGCTTTTCGCGGGCGTTTTGCCCGGCG